>JBEIMN010000184.1:0-6337 GCA_040378705.1 Acidobacteriota bacterium | reverse complement strand
TTGCAAAGCAAATAACCGGCCACCCCTGCTCGAAACTGTGTCGAACAAGTGTGGCCGGGTCGATAACAAAGACTACAGCGACTACTACTACTGGGACTACCTAGGCCTTACCAAGCGGGGTTGGCCAGCCACTCCGCGCGAGGTAATCACTGATCGTGAAGACAAGCAGGATCAGCAGCCAGAAGATCCCGGCGATAATGATCACCTGTGTCAGCTTCGAACTGTACTTCGCGTGCATGAAGTAGACGACGACCAGCGTTGCCTTGATAATCGCCACGGTCATCGCAACAATGATGTTGAGCGGCCCCCAGATCGACGCCAGGTCAAACCTTGCCACCGCGACCGTCAGCGCCGTAAATACCATCAACGCGCCGAAGATCGTGAAGTAGACTTTGGGGGAAACTATATGATGTTCCGAATGATGTTCCGCATGTTCCGACATAGCTTCGATTAGCCTCACTCAATAAATTCCGGAGTCAATAGACCCTGGTACTCCCCCCGTGTCACGGATAACGATGACCGTGGGGCCGGTTTACTGCCTTGACGATCACCTAGTGCCCTGTCAGGTGGAAGCCTGTCAGATAGAGCAACGGGAACAGGAAGATCCAGACAATGTCGACAAAGTGCCAGTAGAGACCGCAGATCTCGATTGGCGAATTGTAACTGGCCGTGAATCGCCCCTTCTGCGCCATAAGAATCAGGACCAGCAGCATCCCTGCCCCAATGATCATATGCAGCGCGTGCAGTCCGGTCATGGCAAAGTAGATCCACAGAAAGACCCGAACCTGCTGGTGATACTGAACTGCCAGATGCTCTGCATCCGGGGCGTAGAAGCCCATCGCCGGGAAGAGGTGATGCTCAAATTTCTCGCGATACTCGAAGAATTTGACCACCATGAAGACCAGCCCAAGAACCAGGGTGATTCCCAGTGCTCCGACCAGCTTCTTGCGATCACCGATCTGCGAAAAATAGACGGCCATGGCCATCGTCACGCTGCTGACAATCAGCACAATCGTGTTCAGCCCTCCCAGCTTGACGCTGAGCAGGTGACTCCCCTGCTCGAATCCTGCCGGATAGGTCGTCCGAAAGATGGCATAAACCAGAAACATACCGCCAAAAAACATCAATTCAGTCAGCAGGAATATCCACATTCCGATCGTTCCGGCCTCGCGCTGCTGCTCCATTGAACTGAAATGATGCGCCAATCCATATTGTGATGCGTGACTATCAGCCAAGGTACAATCCTCCTAAATAAGCCGGCTAAATAATCCGGCTAAATAAGCCGGCTATATAATCCGGCCTTTTACTAATCCGGTTCTATGCCGTCTGCAGGCCGGCGGATTTCCCCGCGTTCCTGATCTCTTCCACGTGCTCGTATTCGTAAGCTTCCGTCGTCACGACAGGGTCAAAGGTAAAGTTCTCGGTCGGTGGAGGCGATGAAGTCTGCCATTCGAGGCCATATGCCATCCACGGATTGTTCGGCGCCTTCTTCCCGTACTTGATCGACCAGGTGAGGTAGAAGAGCGGAAGGATAAATCCGACACCCAGCACCAGCGCTCCACCACTCGACAGAACGTGCAGGACCTGGAACTCCGGTACATAAGCGTAGTAACGACGCGGCATGCCGAGGTAACCAAGAATGAACTGCGGGAAGAAGGTGAAATTGAATCCGATGAAGATAATCGCCGCTGAGATGCGTCCAAGTGTCTCCGGATACATCTTGCCGGTTATCTTCGGCCACCAGTAGTGGATGGCGCCCAGGTACCCGATGATTGCGCCGCCAACCATGACGTAGTGGAAATGCGCAACGACGAAATAGGTGTCGTGCAGGTGAATATCAAGTCCGAGCGCGGAGAGGAAGAGTCCCGTCATTCCGCCGATCGTGAAGAGCCCGAGGAAGGCGAGCGCATAGATCATTGGCGTATTGAACGAAACCGAGCCCTTATAAATGGTCGCAAGCCAGTTGAAGGTCTTGATCGCCGAAGGTATCGCGACGGCGTAGCTGATGATCGAGAAGACCATGCCCGCATACATCGACTGGCTGCTGGTGAACATGTGATGTCCCCAGACCAGGAATCCAAAGACGGCGATCGCGAGGCTCGAGAAGGCGACGAAGTGGTAACCGAAGATCCGTTTGCGCGTCGAGGTAGCGATGATCTCACTGATTACACCCATCGACGGCAGGATCATAATGTAGACTGCCGGGTGGGAGTAGAACCAGAACATATGCTGGAACAGCACCGGATCTCCACCCAGCTTCGGATCGAAGATGCCGATCTGGAACGATCTTTCGAGCGCGAGCGCGAGAACCGTGATCGCGATAACCGGCGTGCCGAGAATCTGGATCAGGCTGGTCGCATAGTGCGCCCAGACGAAGAGCGGCAGCCGGAACCAGGTCAGCCCGGGCGCGCGCATCGTGTGAATCGTCACCATGAAGTTGAGCCCGGTCAGGATCGAGGAGAATCCTGTAATGAAGATGCTCACTCCGGCCATCGTCACTTCACTGTTCGAGTAGATTGAACTGTAAGGGGGATAGAATGTCCATCCCGTGTCGATGCCGCCGTTGATCAGCGTGTACATCATCAGTGCGCCACCAACCATGAAGACGTACCAGCTCAGTAGATTGAGCTTTGGAAACGCGACATCCTTGGCTCCGAGCATAATCGGCAACAGAAAATTGCCGAGCACGGCCGGAATCGACGGGATCAGGAAAAAGAAGATCATGATCACGCCGTGCATCGTAAAGACACGGTTATAGGTGTCCGGCGTCAGCAGGTCCCCTTCCGGTGTGACAAGCTCGAGACGGATCAGCGCCGCATATATTCCTCCGATCAGGAAGAAAATTGAGATCGAGAAGAGATAGAGCAGCGCGATTCGCTTGTGATCGAGGGTCAGCAACCACGACTTGACCGTATGTCCGTTATTGAGGTAGGTCGTGGGGCTTTCAACTTTTTCCAGTACTTCAGTTGCCATAATAATTACCCTTAGGTTCCTCGTTTATGATGACTCTCTCACCCTGAAACAGATCCGATTGACATTACTTCATCGTCTGAGTGGCCATCGGAGCGGCCGGGGTGGCCGGGGTGGCCGGCCCGCCGGGTGCGGCCGGAGCCGTCGTTGCCGGGGCCTGTGAGTCCTGCCGCGGTCCAATCGATTTAATGTAGGCGATCAGCTGAACGATCTGCTCTTCGCTGACCTGTCCCTGGAAGGTTGGCATGATCGCCTGGTATCCAGCGACGAGCTTGGCATTCGGGATAAGGATCGACTCACGGATATAGGCGTCATCAGCGATGACCGATGAGCCATTATCAAGCTTGACCGAGGTGCCGTAAAGTCCGGCGAGTGTCGGTCCACGGCCGCGATTCTGATCCTGGTGGCAGGTGCTGCAGGCGAGACTCGCGAAGAGCTTCTGACCATTGGTCGCCGGTGATCCCTCTGACGTTCCACCCGCCAGCCACGACTGGTAGGCCGATTGCTCGAGCACCGTCACCGTCCCAATCATTCCGGAATGCTTCGTTCCACAGTACTCTGTGCAGAACAGATGATAGCTTCCGGGCTTGGTCGCCTCAAACCACGTCATCGTATATCGTCCCGGCAGCACGTCCGCCTTCGTCCGGAAAGCCGGAATATAGTATGAATGGATCACATCCTCGCTGGTCATCGTCAGCTTGACACGTCGCCCGACCGGAATGTGCAGCTCATTGATCTCCCGCATCCCATCCGGATGCTGGGCACGCCACATCCATTGTTTGCCGGTAACGAATATCTCGAGCGCGTCCTTCGGCTCCTTGTACATCTCGTAGTAGAGTTTCGCTCCCCACGCAAAGATGCCCATGGCGATCACGAACGGGATGACTGTCCAGGCTATCTCGAGCAGCATCGCGCCCTCGATCTGCTCTGGAACCTCACCATCACTGCGCCGGCGGTACTTAACCATAAAGACAGCCGCCAGAACTCCGATCAGCACGGTGAAGAATACCGTCAGACCTACCAGGAAGAAGAAGAAAAGGTCGACTTCCGACGCGAAGGTCGAGGCCTGCTCTGGTAAAAAAGGGATCAAATACAGCGGTAGAATGCTCATATGTGAATATCCAATTTTTGATTTGGCGTTTCCAGGATCCGTCGGGGTCCCGGATGAACCGCCACCCCTCTTTTTCGACTGGTGTCGCAAAAAGAGAATCAGTCCGACGATGGAGAACAGTGTGATGAGAGCGAAGATACGCAGCAATCTCATCAGGACGAGACTGTAGGTTCCCCTCGTCGGGTCGTATTGATAGCAATACAGGATGATCTGATCAGCCAGTGACCCGATCTTTCCGGCGGAGGCGTCGAGAAGGCCGAAGCGCAGATCGCGCGGGGCATACTCGATTCCGTAAAAATAACGCGAGACCTTGCCGTCAGGTGTCAGAACCATGATGCCGCTGGCGTGGGCATACTGGCTCGTCACCGGGTCCCAGACATATCGAAAACCGACCGCACGGGTCAGGGCGATAATCTGTGAGTCCTCGCCGGTCAGGAAGTGCCAGCCGGCGGCCGCTTCGGGCTTGCCGAGCCGCTCGATATACTCCTGCTTCTTGGCCGCGGCGAGCGGGCTCTTCTCCTTTGGGTCAAAACTGACCGTCAGGGAGATGAAGTCCTTTCCCGGGGTCATCGGCAGCGTCTTGAGAGTGCCAAGCAGTCCGGTCAGAACCTGCGTGCAGAGCTGCGGACAATCGTAATAGACCAGTGACAGGACGACCGGTTTGTCACCGAAATAGTCTGCAAGCTTGACCGTCTTCCCATTCTCATCCTGAAAGGTCAGGTCGAGTGGTACCTGGTTGTTGAGAAGCTGATCGATTCCGACGTCCTTAAGCACCGGTGGCCGCACCCCGGCCGGCTGTCCGACCGCAAGCGCCGGAGTCAGACAGGCGATAAGAATGGAGGCAGCGAAGAGGATCAGACACGAGCTTTTCAATCCAGACCAATTGGTCAATCCAGACCAACTGGCCCGTCCAGACCAACTGGCCCGTCCAGACCATCCAGAACATCTGGCAATCGCTGATCGCGAATTGAATCCAGATCGGCCGGATCGTGTTTCAGATATGTTCAGATACTGCTTTAACATAACTACCTCTAACTAACTACCCCAAAGTAACTTCGAACTGACGGGCTCGAACCTGACCACCAGAATCCAGTGCGGAACCGGACTGAAACCGGAAATTAGTGCTGCGGCGCTGCCGGTGCAACTGGAGCTGCCGGTGCCGCAACCTGTCCAGCGTCAGTTGGTCCAGCAACGGGAGCCACGGCAGAACCCACCGCGGGCGCAACCGACCGGAGCAACCGCCCGGCGCTTGAATCGGCGCCAAGCACCGCCTTCCGCGTCGACTCTGACCTCTCGATGTCCGCAACCATCTTGTCGCTCAGCATCGGAAGCCCCTGCGCCGCCACCAGCTCTTTCGCACGCTCAACCGGTATCCTGGCCACTGCCCCATTCTTGTCGACCCAGCCATAAGAGGCGACCATCTTATCGGTCATCTCCTTGTAAACACGCCAGTCGTCAAGCGGCAACAGCGATGGCCCATCCGGTCCCGGAGCTCCCTGAAGCCGTGGCTCAGGTGGTAGCCTGCGCTGACCTTCCGGCATCTCGACCCGCGTCGCTGGCTGGGTTTCGTCGGCCTCCCGCTTCCTGTCAAGGGCCCAGAGCAGACCCCAGATTAGCACAAAGACGAAGGCCGTCGCCGCCGAGAGAATTACCATAAAGGCAAGGACTGGCCGCGCCTTGATCGAACTTGTCTCCGGCTCCTGATGATCGTGATGTTGATGCTCTTTATGTTCGCTCATAAATAAAATCCGGAATAAATCTGACCTCAAGCTAATGACGGAACGTCAACCGATTCCCGCACCAGTGGGCGGAACTCAGTGATGCCCTCCGTCCGCGATCGCCTCCTCAAACTGTGGATCACGATGCGGCACCAGATCATGCTGTCGAAGCTGCCAGAAGAACCAGCCCAGCCAGATCCCGCCAATCCCGATCGTTGCGAGGACGTAGATCACGTAGCTCGAGAGCTTTGCCTTCGTCTCGTGATCAATATCAAAGGACGGAACGATCACCCAGACCAGATCGACGAAACGCATGACGATGATCAGCCACGCGACCACCACCAGCCGCCGACTGTTCTTCTTCAGATCACGCGAGAGGAGCAGGAAGAAGGGCAGCATGAAATGGAGCAGAATCAGGGCGAGCCCAATGTAGCGCCACTGCCCCTTGAACCGCTCAATATACCACGGTATCTCTTCCGGAAGGTTGCCTGACCACATGATCAGAAGCTGTGAGAAGCTGAAATAGGCCCAGACGCAG
>JBEIMN010000183.1:0-6375 GCA_040378705.1 Acidobacteriota bacterium | reverse complement strand
GCTGAAGACGCTGAACACGCTGAAGACGCTGAACACGCTGAAGACGCTGAACACGCTGAAGACGCTGAACACTCTGAGAGGATAAGATATGATCACGGTTCTCTCGATTGCCGGATACGACCCGTCGGGTGGCGCGGGGATTCTCGCCGACATCAAGACCTTCGCGGCATTCGGTTGTTATGGAGTGGCGGCAATCTCCTCACTTACCGCGCAGAATACAGTCGCCGTCTACGGCGCATCGCACCAGACACCCGAAGTTCTCGAGGGGCAATTGGCGCCGCTGATCGATGATTTCAGGATTGCCGCGGTGAAGACCGGCATGCTGCCAACCCGCGAGACAATCGAAGTGACGGCACGAACGATCGCGAGCCACCAATTGCCGCACGTCGTCGTCGATCCGGTAATCCGCTCGACGAGCGGGTACGACCTGATCGACGATCAGGCGGTTCGTGAACTGGTCAGACATCTGCTGCCACTGGCAGAGGTGATCACCCCCAATCTCGCCGAAGCCGAACGGTTGACCGGGATCAGGATCGACGACCTTGCCGGAATGCGCGAAGCGGCAGTGCTGATCCGCCAGAGCTGTCTTGAACAGGATCCGGCCACACGGGCGGCGGTTCTGATCAAGGGAGGGCATCTGAGCGCGGAGGCGACCGACCTGCTCTATGACGGAGAGGAGTTTCACCTCTTCTCCGGCGAGCGAATCGAAACACGCAACACACACGGAACTGGTTGCACGCTTTCAGCGGCGATTGCCGCCCGGCTTGGCCAGGGAGCTTCGCTGGTCGAAGCAGTTGCCGATGCCAAAAAATATGTCGCGCGGGCAATCCGCCTCGCCCCAGGCCTTGGGCACGGGTCAGGTCCACTCAACCATTTTGTCCCGGCTGATGAAGCATGAACAGGTTTTCAGAAAAAGATGGGCCCGAACTGACGCTTGGCGATGCCGAGCTGCTCGTTCGCCAGTCGCACGAAAATGTCGCGGTATTCGACTCACAGCGAATCTCTGACGCGCTCATTCGCGAGACCGGGCTTTCAGCCGAGATTGCGCAACAACTTGCCCTCGAAGTTCGTGAGCAGATCGAGCGGCTCGGGCTCAGAAATCTGACCAGCCCGCTGATCCGTGGCCTGGTCAACGCAAAACTGATCGAGTACGGGCTGCTCGACGCCTATCGCGCCCACTCGCGACTTGGTGTCCCGGCCTATGATGCGGCACGCATCATCCAGTCGATATCGGGCGATCCCGCCCCTGTTCACGGTCCGACCCATGTTCACGATCCAGCCCTTCTTCACGGTCCGGCCCTTCTTCACGGTCCGGCCCTTCTTCACGGTCCGGAAGGAACAAGCCTCATCCTCGCGGAAGCGATCAAGCGTGAATACGCCATGATCTCCGTCTTCTCGGAGGATGTCTCCTTCGCGCACCTCGACGGCGACCTGCACATCGAGAATCTTGGCGAGATCGACCGGCCGCAAACGATGATCGGCTCGATCGACTTCATAAAACGGTACGGGGTAAAGCTGCCCGGCGGCTTCGCCGGATCACGCCCGGCGCGGCGTCCGGAGGTGCTTGCCTCCCATCTAGTCACCTACACCGCCGCGCTTCAGGGGTACTTCAGCGAAGCCATGACCTGGGACTCCGTAAACTATGCTTTCGCGCCAATGCTTGTCGGCCTCAACCAGCGTGAGATCCGCCAGCTTGCGCAGGGACTCCTCTTTGAACTCTCCGCGCCGACGATTGCCCGTGGTGGTCAGCCAATTCGCTGCGATCTGCATCTCGATTGGGATGCTCCACACTACATCGAAAAGCTGCCGATGGTCGGAACCGCCGGCGAGAAGTTCAGCTCAAACTACGGATCGATCGGCGAGACCGCGCGCAACTTCCTCCGCATCTTCTTCGAGGTCTACCTCGAGGGAGACGCCGAGGGGATGACCTTCACCGGGCCGCGCCCCATCCTTCACCTCCGTCAGTCCTTCTTCGACGATCCGGGCCACGGACAATTCCTCGCATTGATCGAGCGTGTCATGGCGGAGCGAGGCAGGATTGTCATTGCATTTGACAGAAATGGTGGTGGAGAATCTGCCTTCACCAGCCGCTATGGGGTCAGTGCCGAGAAGCTCCAGCGGGCAGGTGAGAACTGGCAATGGCGTGCCGCCGTCTTCTCATCGGTCGGCATCAATCTGCCACGGATCGGGTACCGGGCGGAAGGCAACCGGAAACGGGTCTTCGAACTGTTGACGAGCCTGCTCCAGATGGCGGCCCAGGCCTCGCTTGAAAAGCGGATCTTCCTCGAAAAACTGCTTGCGCGCGGTGAAACGGGTTCGCTCGCCCTGCTGGCCATGCGCCCGGACCAATCGCCATTTCTGACCCTGAGCTGGACGACCCACGCCATCTGCCCGATCGGGCTGGCCGAGATGGTCAATTACGTGACGGGCGAGCCACTCGCCGAATCGCTTGCCGCACAGGAGTTTGCACTCAATATTGTCAAGCATCTGCACGACGAGGTTGAGCGGCTCTCCACTCTTCACAAAGTAAGATTCATGGTCGCGGAATCGCGTGATTCGGGTGCCTTACGTCGCCTTGCCTCCCTCGATCGTCGGAATTTCGGACTTGCCGGCATTGCGGTAGAGGGAGGTGAGTCCTCAACCGGGACGACTGTAGCCTATACCAACGGTGTCAAACTGCCAGCCAATACCCGCCTCGACCCGCTGACCAGAATGCGGATCGAGGGCCTGCTCCGGAATCGACAGATCTGGAATGGGGTGATCGATCTCGATTCCAGGGACAATCTGGCAGACCTCATCACCAGCGCCTTCCACGAAACAACGACGCCGGCGCTGACGCTCGGCTAAACCAGAGGGGGACCAGAGGGAATCGACTTTTTCTGACGCATCCCATCACTTCCTCAAGGTCGTCGCCTTCCCTCTCCGGGTGGGGGGGACTTTAGTATTGAACATTGCCACTCTGTCCGGAATATTTGCTTGACAGGGTTGACCGATAAGCTTAGTCTCTTAATCCTTAAACAGACAAAGGTTAAGTATTGGCTATCCTGATGAATGGATTTTTGGGTCTTGGTATTTAAAGTGTGAGAAGGGTGCATAATCCGCAAGCCTCCGCGTTAATATGGCAAATTCGATCACTGAATCAGTCAATGCAACCATTCAAAAAATCAGTAAGCTTATAAGATCAATTAAATTTAATTTAATTAGCAAGACCAGGTTGATGGCTTGCAGGGTTTGAAATCGGGCGTGGATCAGAACGGCGATTCTGATCCACAGGGGAGGGTTGTCACAACTACCCTCTGGAGTCTCCGGGAACCAGCCAGCGATACCCGCGGAAACTCAAAAAATACATGCTGGCGACGCTGGACAGAAAACTAAACAAATTCAATCAATTAGGGGTAAAGATATGAACCTTTTCCGTCAAAAGAGCACTCTGCTTGTAATGCTCTGTCTGCTCTCTCTGGTTGCCTGGGCGCAACAAAATACTGGCTCACTGTCTGGAACGGTTGCCGATCAGACAGCGGGAGCTGTACCAGTCGCCACCGTAACTGCGACGCACCTCGACACCGGCCTTAAAACCACGACGGTAACCACCTCGGCGGGTGTGTACGTGTTTGCCAGCCTTCCGGTTGGCATGTATGAACTATCAGTTGAGAAAGCCGGTTTCAAGAAACTGAATCGCAAAAACATCGAAGTCCGCGTGGCTCAACGCCAGGCGCTGGACCTGCTGATGGAGGTCGGAAACGTCTCGGAGAGCGTTGAAGTAACGGCCCAGGGGCCGCTGCTCGACACTGTGACCAGCGAGCGGGGCCAGAACTTCTCCAACAAACTTATGAATTCGCTGCCACTCTTCACTGGTGGCATCCGTAATGCTTCATCGTTTGTGACGTACATGCCCGGCGTCAACTCCTATCGTGAAGTGAGCATTTCCGGCTCCGGTGGACGTGGCAAGGAAGTGATGATCGATGGCGCGAGCCTGACGATCCCCGAGTCGGGGGGCGTGGTCTTCAATTTTCCGGGCACAGAGATGTTCCAGGAGTTCAAGCTGGTCACTGCCGCCTACTCAGCCGAGTACGGCCGATTTGGCGGTGGTGTTGAAACCTACGTATCGAAATCGGGCGGGAACGATATCCACGGAGCAGCTTTCTGGTATGCGCGCCGCGATATCTTCAACGCGAACAGCTGGGCCAATAACGCCGCAGGTCGAGCCCGACCGAAGGAGCGGTTTAATGAGGTTGGTTTTACCGCCGGCGGTCCGGCCTGGATTCCAAAGGTTTACAACGGACGCAACAAGACCTTCTGGTTTGTCACCTACTCGCGTGACATGCGTCCGGCAACCATCTCGAGTGTCACATCAACAGTGCCGACGCAACGGATGAAGAATGGTGACTTCTCTGAAATTGGACGACCGATCTATGATCCGGCGACGACGGCGGGAAATGTCCGGACACAGTTCGCGGACAACATCATACCGGCCAACCGGATCAGTGCGATCTCCAAAAAGTTTATTGCGTCGCTTCCCAATCCCAATCTTCCGGGCGTGACCAACAATCTGGCTTTTGTGAATGAGAGTCAGGTTACCGACAATGTCTGGAGCCTGAAATTGGATCATGCGTTTTCGGACAACAATCGCATCTCCTACTTTCACAGCTTCCAGAATCAGAATGTTGCCAGCACGACGGCGCTGCCCGGCCCATTGGGTCAGGGACTGGGCGTCAGCTCGCAGCGTCCACAAAACTTTCGTGTGAATCACGACTGGATCGTGCGACCCAATTTCCTGATTCATACGACGTTTGGCTTCAGCCGGACGCAGCAGGGATGGGACAACCCGGCGCAGGCCGGTTTTGCGTCGCAGGTTGGGCTTCAGATGCCGACCGATGCCACACCGCGTGTTCAGTTTAACAGCGCGGACGCCCTGACCCCCTGGGGTGTGCAGGACGGCAAAGTCAACAACGGTGGTCAGTTCAACTGGACAACCCACGTCAGCCAGAACATCAGCTGGTTGAGTGGCAAGCATGAGTTCAAGATGGGCTGGGACATTCGGCGGCTGAGAACCACATCCGTGGACGCGGCTGGCACCAATGGTCTTTTCCAGTTTGAGCGTGCACAGACCGCGCTGCCGACAGCCACTGGCACGACCGGACATTCGTTCGCGAGCTTCCTGCTGGGGACTCCCAACCAGGTCTCGTTTACGACGTTGCCAGTTCCCGATCCGCAGATTCGCTATGGCTACCATGCCGGTTACTTCCAGGACAACTGGAGAATCAAGTCGAACCTGACGCTGAACCTCGGTATGCGCTATGAGGTGCCGGTCGGTTTCCACATGTCCAACTTCCAGTTCTCAGCGATGGATCCGACGCTGGCGAATCCGGCGGCCGGTGGTCGCCCCGGTGCGATGACCTTTGCCGGCCACGGGCCGGGACGGACGGGCGAGAAGCGTTTCTACCCGACCGATTTCTCGAATATTGGACCGCGTTTTGGCTTCGCCTATCAGATGGCCTCGAAGACCGTCATTCGCGGCGGCTTCGGTATCTATTATCAAACGCGGGGCAACGGCGGTTGCGGTGGTAACCTTGGTTTCTCGGGGAATCCGGGAACGATTATCGCCGATGGTATCGCTCCGGCGCTGTCCTGGGATGCTGGTGTGCCGATTCCGCAGGGCGCGAAGCCACCGTTTATCGATCCAGGGCTTGGTGTGCTCTCGGCTCCGACGCTCGACCTGCTCGGACCCGATTTCGGCAAGGCTCCGCGCATCTACAACTGGAGCCTTAACGTCCAGCACGAGATCAAGGGTTTCCTGATCGATTTGGCCTATGTTGGCAACCGTGGCCGCGGCCTGGCCTCGACCCTGATGGCCAATCAGGTTGATCCGAAGTACCTGTCACTCGGACAGCTCCTGCGTCGCCGCATTGACGACCCGGAGGTGGTGGCAAGGGGTTTCACGAAGCCCTATGCCTCGTTCCCGAACAACCAGACGCTGGCTCAGGCATTGCGGCCGTTCCCGCAATACTTCAACGTGTTTGATCGGAGTTCCGGCGACGGCCAGTCCTGGTACGACTCGCTCCAGGTCAAAGGCGAGCGCCGCTTTGGAGCGTGGATGATGATGGCGTCCTACACGTGGTCGAAATCACTCGGAAAGCTCCATTATCGTCAGATCTTCAGTCAGACACAGACGCAGGCGCAGAACAATTACGATCTGAGCGATGCGAAATCGCTGCTGGCCTTCGACCAGCCGCACATGGTCAACATCCTCAACTCGTTTGATCTGCCGATTGGCCGTGGCCGCAAGCTCTTTGGGTCGGCTAATCGTGCGGTGGACGCCTTCATTGGCGGCTGGACGCTCGGCGTTATCACACGCTATGCTTCGGGTGGTCCGCT
>JBEIMN010000182.1:0-6376 GCA_040378705.1 Acidobacteriota bacterium | reverse complement strand
GGTTCGTACGATGCGTTGAGCAGCAGGACCTTGCGAGAAATGACCATCGATCAAAACTCCTTGTTATACCCCGTCCTCACCCGTCCATTCCTGTGTTATCCGGTTCTCCTGTCTTCTTTTCCCTGAGTGGATCTCTTAATTAATCTCTACTACCTACTGTGGCTTCCATCGTCATCGATGGTATGGCTCCGAGTCCGGAATAATAGTCCGGGAATATCTCCCTCAACTCTCAAAAATATAAACGAGCGCCGGCCAATTTTCCAGCGTTCGCTGACGATCGTCTTCCCGATCGGTCACTGAGTCTGATTAAAAATTGGTTTTCGTCTCAGAATTGGAGTGCCCGGGATTGGAGTTGTCGATTCAGTACTGTGGGCTCCGGTGATCGATTATCGCGGCCAGAAGATCCGGGAACCGTTCCGGGGTCGCGGCAAGGGCAGGAAGACCGAGGGCGGCGAGTTCATCTGCGACCTCTTGATTCCAGGCAGGCTTATTCGAGGTGGGAGCGGGACGATCGTCGAGCGCGAGCAGCGAGACGACTTCGAGACCAGATTTACGAAGGTTGACGAACGTCTGAATGAGATCCTCGCGACGACCACCATCGTGAAGATCACTAATCAGAAAAAGAACCGTCTTCTCAGGTTGATCGACCAGTCCCTGCGCGTACTGGAGCGCGGCGCGAATATCGGTTCCACCGCCGAGATTGAGACTAAATAAGAGCTCTACCGGGTCGGCAAGATGTGCGGTCAGGTCGACAACCGCGGTATCAAAGACCAGCAGATGGGTTCGTAACGATGGGATTGAGGCAAGAACTGAGCCGAGAATGGCGGCGTGTACCGCTGATCCGGCCATCGACGCACTCTGATCGATGCAGAGAATGACGGTCTGGCGGAGACTGGCGCGGGGCCTGGCGACGCGATTGACCGGAATCACCGTCCGGAAGTCCGGCTGATAGTGGGCAAGGTTGGCGCGAATGGTTCGGGGCCAGTCGAAATCGGAGGCGCGTTGCGGCCGGAGTTGTCGGGAACGTGACGCGCCGCTCCCGAGCGCACGGCGAAGTCGCGGTTCGAGATTCCCTGTCAGCTCGGCGACGAGCCGTCGGACAACCTCCCGCGCGGTGCGGCGTGTCTCTTCCGGCATGGACGCGGCAAGCGTCAGGATCGTCGGCAGCAGTGATGGATCCGACTCTGCGGCCGCCACGGCCTCGAGTGACTCCGGTTCGAGAAGGAGCCTCCGCAGATCGAGCCGCTCGATCGCATCGCGCTGGAGAAGGTGAACGACCTCGGTCGGAAAGTAGCGACGGATATCTCCGAGCCAGTCTATCAGGCGCGGGGTGGAGCGGCGCAGCGTGCCCTTCCGATCCCCGCCATAGAGTGAGTCGAGGGCGCGATCGATCGCCCGATCGGTCTGATCCGCGAGCCTCTCCGGCCCGCTGACCCCGGTTTCGCCAAGGATCAGCCGCCAGCGGCGTAGGCGTTCGGTCTCGGCAGTAATTTCTGGCATTTCAGGCATCTCGCGGCTCTGCTCCCTGCAAGGTCGTTGGTCGAAATCAGATATGGGTGTCTGTGTTTAGGCCATTCTGGTCAGCCATTGGGTCTTGTCCAAGCATTCGGGCCAGGATCGGCCGAACAAGCGCGGCTCGCGCGCCATCGATTCGCTCGCCGGGCGGTGTCATCTGTGCGGTGAGCCGTTCGTCGAGGTGTCGCCGCTCGGCGGGCGAGAAGCCGGCAAATGTGCGCCGCAAGATCGGGAGTATTCGCTGAAAATGGTCGGCGTCGATTCCGCAGAGCCAGCGGTCGAGCGCCGGGAGGAGCCGCTCATCGAAGATGAGTCGCGAGCCGGAGTAGGCAAGCAGCCCCTCGATCCAGGCTGCGGTATCGCGCGGGTCGGTCGCGGCCGAGAGTGCGCGGGAGAGCTGCCGGTCGAACTCCTCCGCCGAAAGACGCCGCGCCTGCCAGAGGAGCAGGCAGGCACATCCGGCGATCTGTGGATTGTGATCGATCAGATCGAGCAGTTGACGGAGAGCCGCCGGCCAGAGCGAGTGCCTGCTCTTACTGACTTCACCGGACATACCGGAGTCTGTGGCCTCGCTGAAAAGGATGCCCATCGCCAGGTCGGCCTCGATCAGTGCCTGAACATCGACACCCGACCGCCCCGAAAGAAAGGCCGGCAGTCCGACGCAGAGCCGCTCGACCGCCCGATCAATGATAATCCTGATTGGGAGGAGCGGCTCTGACAGGGTTGAGAGGGTCCGGTAGCGTTCGATCCGAACCAGCGCCGGGAACGCGACAAGGAGCGGTCCCGGCTCACTCACCGTCAGGCGGTCCAGCTCCCCCGTCAGCCGTTCAGTCAGCCGTTGATCGGTCAGCCCGGCCTGAAGAACCCGCTCTAGCAGGTCGATCAGCCCGCGGAGTGAGCCCGCCTGATCGACGAGACTGGTCGCGACGGTGATCGCCGCGCTCTCGATCGTCAGTCCGTGGAGAGCGGCGTGATGAAGGGCGAGCGCGATCTCCGGCCCCCCGATCAATCGCCACGTCTCCCTGAAGTTCCCGCGACGATTGCCAGGCTCGCGCTGTGGTTCACGAATCGCACCGCCGGCACCGAGCAGCTCCAGCCGGTGGAGAAGATGGCTGCGCCGAAGATCGAGTCTGCGCCGAAGATCGAGCCGCAGGGTTCGGACTCCCGGTCGCGGATCGAGACGAAGTTCGCGCCATTGTCGCTGCCAGTCGAGCAGAAGCGGCGGCGCCGGGCCGTCAGGCGGCAGGCTTCCCACCCTCTCACCAATCACCAGCCGCTGCCTGATCAGCCTGAATGGCTCTTCCCGCCCCTCGCAGAAAACGGCCAGCGTCGCCTCGTTCAACTCTGTCAGCCCGGGACGTGCGAGTGAGCGTATCGCGGCGAGCGCATCAGCCAGCCTTGCCGCGTCGATCACCTGCGCCGTCGAGACCTCGTAATGCTCCGCACGCAAAAGCGCCGCCACCTTGCCAAGCCATCCGATCGCGCTCCCCTCCGGCTGCGTCCAGAGATGGTGCGACCAGCCAGGCGCGACAATGCCTGCCCCGTAACCGGAGGCAGCACTCAGCCGCGCCTCGCTCCACGGCACCCAGACCGATTTAACGGTAATCGCTGGCCCAATCGCTGGAATGCCTGCCAGTAAACGATCATCTTCAGATTCGTCCCGAAAGTGGATACTGGCCGGGTCGAGCGCCGGCAGATGCCACGCCCCACAAATCACCGCCACCCGACTGCTCCGCGCACTTCGCAGAGACGCACGGATCATCCGCCGCATCCACGCCTCACGCCGCAGCTCATCCGGAGCCAGCGGCTCACGCAACCCGCTCCGGACCTCGCTCATCGCTGCGGCAATCGCGGCCCATATCCCGGCCCCAATCGCCCCAGTCTCTGCCCCAGTCTCTGCCCCAGTCTCTGCCCCAGTCTCTGCCCCGGTCTCTGCCCCGGTCTCTGCTGGCCGCTCCTCGATCAACCGATCCCACCACTCCTCCGGATCGTCAAAGCCGGCGATCTTCGCCAGTTCCGCAAGCGGATCGGTCACCCGCCCCTCCGCCTCAGCACCAGGCGCCAGCTGGTAGCGCAAGGGCAGATCGATCAGCCTGATCGTCGCTCCATGCCGCAGCCCGAAGCGGATCGCCTGCCACTCCGGAGAGTATTCAGCATAGGGTGAATAGAGATGCCGCTCCGGACTCCCCTCGACATAATTGAGCAGCGCCACCGGCGGGACGACGCGCGGATCATTCGCCAGACCAATCAGGGGCTCTGCTTCCGGCGGCCCCTCGATCAGCAACAGGTCCGGATCGAGCTCTTCGAGCGCGCGCAGCAACGCGCGCGCCGATCCCGGTCCGTGATGCCTGATTCCAAAAAACGAAGGATTCATCGCCTCTGCCCGACTGCTAAATATGTTCGCGGCCCGCGTCGTAAAGGTCTCGCCATCCATCACGATGGCGGACGACCGTTTCAAGGTATTCGCGCCAGACGACCGTGTCCGTCCGCGGATCACGAACGACCGCTCCCATCAGACCGGCGGCGATATCCGCGGCACGCAACCTCCCGTCCCCGAAATGGGCGGCGAGCGCGAGTCCGTTATTGACGACTGAGATCGCTTCCGCCGGACTCATCGATCCACTCGGAACCTTGAGCCGCGTCCGACCATCGAGCGTCTCCCCCTGACGAAGCTCACGGAATATGGTCACAATCCGCCGCAACTCTTCGGCCGCCGGTGTCTCAACCGGCAACTCGAGCGCTCGACCAAGCGTCTCGACCCTCCGCCGAACGATCTCAACCTCCTCCTCGATCGTTTCCGGCACCGGGAGAATGACCGTGTTGAAACGACGCCGGAGTGCACTCGAAAGCTCGTTGACCCCGCGATCCCGGCTGTTCGCCGTCGCGATCATATTGAACCCCTTCAACGCCTCAATCGTCTGATTCAACTCCGGTACCGGCAATATCTTCTCGGAGAGAATCGTGATCAGCGAATCACCGATATCGGCCGGGATTCGTGTCAGCTCCTCGACCCTGACCAGCTTACCTCCCTGCATGGCTCGCATCACCGGCCCCGGCACCAGCGCTTCCGCCGATGGACCGCGCGAGAGGAGCATCGCATAGTTCCAGCCATATCGAATCGCATCCTCATTCGTTCCGGCGGTCCCCTGGACGAGCAGCGCCGAGTCACCGCAGATCGCCGCGGCTAGGTGCTCGGCGACCCACGTCTTGGCCGTCCCCGGAACCCCCAGCAGCAGGAGCGCGCGATCGGTCGCGAGGGTCGCGATCGCGATCTCGATCAGCCGGCGTGATCCGATATATTTTGGCGTAACGACCAGCCCGTTCGGGAGAGTCCCCCCCAGCAGATAGGTCGCAACCGCCCGCGGTGAGAGCCTCCAGCGCGGAGGCCGCGGCAGCGTGTCCGCTTTGGCCAGCTCCGACAACTCGATCGCGTACTCGATCTCCGGACGCTCTCTGACAATCTCACTCATTGAACTTCTCCTGAATCTGCCTGAATCTGGCTAAATCTAAAAACTGTTGATCAACGCCTGATTGCGCTCACCATCCGCGCCCGAAACCCAAGGTCTGTAATGAACCGCACCAGATCGGGAACCAGTAGCGAGTCGAGCCGCACGGTGGCGGCAAAGTGATCAGCCGCCGCACCAGCCAGTCGCGGGTCAAAGCGCCGGGCGGCGGCACGCGTCACCGCCTGCCAGTCCCAGATGACCGGAACGGATCGCTGCTCGATCTCGCGAATCATCATCGGCCAGAGCTGGTCGGCAAGCCGCTCTCCCCAGACCCCGTCTCCTCTTGTCAGCAGCCAGAATGATGGCTGATCGACCTCAAGCGAGCGGCTCTGCCGGAGCGCCCGCTGCAGCCAGAACTCCTGACGCTCCGGTGGCAGCAGACGAAAGACGTCAAGCCCCTCTTCGGTCGGTTCCTGGAGCCTCTCCGCAATCAACGCGTCAATCCAGTCGATGGCGCGAAAGGCTTCCGCCGCCTTTGTCCACGCTTCAAGCAGCATCTGACGCTCTTCGGAACGCGCTGCCATCCGAACAAGCCGCTCCGGGCTCCCACCCAGGTGGCGCTCCCAGAATCGTGGGTCGATCTTCTCCAAAAGCCCCGCAACCTCGCCAGCCGGGCTGCCCTCCGGCAATTCATCGTCAGCTTCCACCGACCGCCCCCCACGCGGCGCGACCACGCTCCGAATCAGCTCAATCTCCTCCCGATTCGGACCTCGCCCGGCCAGACCTCCCCCGGCCAGAGTTCTGACGATGATGATATCACGCTCGAATGGACGCGGCTGACAGGTGAGCAGCGAAGCGGCCAGCTCCGACAGTTTAGAGTCTTCACCCCAGCCAGTTGCCCCCGTCGGCCCGGCATCGCTTGCCGCCGGCGCGGCCAGAACCCATCTCCAGCGTGGATTGAGCGCGGCCAGCCACTCGCCACGCCCGCCAAGCACCGGTGCAATCAGGCTCCGCAGCGCTGACCTCCGCGCTCCAAGCTCGAGCATTCGCGGCAATGACTCCTCCGGCAGCCTCAGTTCCGCCTCATCCATCAGGCTCAGCCACTCCGGCAAAAAACGCTCACCACCATCGAGTATCTCTTCCAGCAGCTCGGTCGCCTTCCGTCCGCAACGGCGTCGCGCCTCTGGCCTCAGCGGTGCGGCAAGCCCCTCGCTGAGCGACTCGCCAACCGTCAATGGCAAATATCCGGCCCGCCTCTCGAGCGCAACCACCGCCGCACGCCGCAGCAGCATCCGTCCCGGATCAGACTCCGCGCCATCCGCGTCCAACGTCGCCTCCAACGTCGTAAGCTCATCTGCGGCACCATCCGGCCAATCGAAGCCTTCCGCCGAATCGCGCGCCGCCCCGAGCGTCGC
>JBEIMN010000181.1:0-6389 GCA_040378705.1 Acidobacteriota bacterium | reverse complement strand
GGACTCGACCTTGGGGCGGCAATGAGCGAGGAGGCAGACGCTCCGTCGCGTGACATTCCGCGCTCACTGCTGATTGGTGGACTGGCGGTCGGCGCCTGCTATCTGCTGACCTATGGCGCACTCCTCGTCATTGGCTTCGATGGAACCAATGTGATCTATGGTCACGTCCTGGCAATCAATTCGGTCATCACCCGGCCCGATCACGCGCTGACGGCATTTCTCGGCACACTGATCATCATCGTCGAGCTGCTCGGTCTGCTCGGAAGCGGCGCCGCCTGGCTCGCCGCTCCGGCACGGGTCCCGTTCGCGATCGGGATCGACCACTACCTGCCGAAAGCTTTTGCACGCGTTCATCCTCGTTATGGCACCCCCTACGTCGCACTGCTCGTCCAGGCGGGAGTGGCGACCGCGCTCATCCTTGTCAACATCTACGGCGCATCACTGCAGGAGGCCTATCTCGCACTGCTCGGCGGCTCGATCGTCCTTGTAATGGTCCCCTACCTCTATCTTTTTGGCGCGTGGAGGCGACTATGCCAGGAGCGAGGAGACGTCGGCTTACTGGTCGCAATCCTGAGCCGCACCGGGATCGTCGCGACAACCTGCGGCATGATCGCCTGCTTCATTCCACCTCCCGTTGTCGCCGGTATCGTCGGATTCGAGCTGAAGATCATCGGCTCGGTCTTGGTAATGCTGATCGGCGGGCTTGTAATCTTCTATTGGGAGCGAAAGTCCCACACCAAACAGATACCCGGAGATAACGATCGCTGAGGCGGGGGGATCGTCCACCGCTCGCTTCCCTGCCCCTCACCTGAAGAGCAGCTCGACGAAGGCCTCGGCGACGTGAAAATTCGGAACCTCGGTCAGCGTCGGTGAGTATGTCAGATACTGCCGCTCCGCTGCGAGCCGACTAATGCGGAAGAGATTGGCCTGCCAGCCCTCGCCAGCGCGGCATCCGAAGGCCGAGAAGGGGATCGCCATCGCCACCCTCCAGACCTTGCGTTTCGTCGGATCCGCTTCTATCCGCGAAAAAGTCCGCATCCCGCTCCGCCACTCCCAGGCGTGCCACATCCGCGCACGGTCGACGAGCAGATCACACCACTGCCCGGTCGGCGCGACCTCGAATTCACGATATGATTGCGGGTGCGGTTCGAGCGGCGAGCGAATGAATGCCTCGCAGACGTCGCGGTCCCAGAGTGCATGCCGCTCCTCTTCAGGATCGGCGATCTCATCGACGTCGAGTTCCGTAAAATCGCACTCGTAACCGATCACCAGCTCGCGCTCATTCCAGAGGAGCCGGGCCGTTGTCGCCAGCTCGACCGGCGCCGGACGCCCCCGCCAATCGAGATCGATCGGATGCCGGATTGCCCCCACCCACTCACCCGCCCCGAAATCGAGTCCGCCTGAGTAATGCTCACTGTAAACGGCGACTATCTCTCCTGCCATGGAAAGCCCTCCACCCCATCCAAAATGGTGCCCGACAGATTGAAAGCAACGACTACCCCGGAAATAAGAGAGCCCGAAGAGTCTGATCTGAAACTCTTCGGGCTCCTGATGGGCACAACAGGATTCGAACCTGTGACTTCTGCCGTGTGAAGACAGCACTCTACCGCTGAGTTATGCGCCCTAAAACCTTCTGGATATTAGCAAACCTCACCAAAAGCGTCAACTGCTGACCTGACGCGCCAAAGAGACGGTCGAGCGCTCGATTTTCAGTAATGCCATCAAGTCAACAGACCTCACTCCCCGACCATTCGAATCATCACCAGATCGGTCTGAGGATCACTTCCAAGCTGAAAGATCTTCTCTCCGGCAGTGTCGAAACCCCATTTTCGATAGAAGGCGATCGCGCGTGGATTCTCTTTCCAGACCGCAAGCCAGATCAGATCGCCGCCCTCCCGTCGCGCCTCGGCCAGACAGCTCCGCATCAACTCCGCCGCTACCCCACGGCCATGCCAGCGACTGTCAACGTAAAAGCGAACTATCTCGAGAGGTCTCACCATCCCGCGATCAGGAGTCCGTGCACCTTCAGGCGGCGGCCCAAAACTGAGCCGCGCATAGCCCGCCGGCTCATCACCAATCGTGGCAATCAGGAAATATGAGTCCGGCTCGGCGATCTCCGCTGCCTGAATAGCAGGGCTGAAGCTGCCGGACAGGTACTCTGCCATGTCCTCCACCGTATTGAATTCGGCGAAGGTATCCCGAAAAATATTCGCCCCAAGCTCGGCAAGAAGCTCTGCATCGCCCTGAACCGCCCGCCTGATTGTCACATCTTCCATCCGCTTATCCCTGCTCTCCTCAACTCTCATTTGAATCAGGACACGGAACTTTCCATGTGTCATCCCTGGTAAAACTGCCGTGGCACAAGAGCTATCCCGCATTCTGCTCCGGCAGCGCCGAAAGCCTGGCCGGACTGACCGAGATCAATCACGTGGCTTTTCGGCCCGAATTATCTCTTCGACCAGAGCGGCTCGATAGAATCTGACCGTCCGATCCCAACTACCAGAAGCAAGAGTCTGCCCGTCCGGCGCGAAGGCGACCGCGTAGACCTGATTGCTGTGATCCTGGAACTTGAACATCTCCTGGCCAGTCTCGGGATCCCAGAGCCTGACGGTTCTGTCATTACTTGCCGAGGCGATCCGCCGCCCATCCGGAGCAAAGGCGACCGAAAAGATCTCGTTGAAATGGCCGCTCAGCACACGCTTCTGCACTCCGGTCAGTGGATCCCAGATGATGATCTTCGCATCCTGTCCGGCACTCGCCAGCGATCGTCCATCGGGTGAAAACTGGACCGACCAGACTTGTGCGGTGTGACCGACAAGGCTTCGCACAATCTCGCCGGTCTCGACATTTCGGATCAGTACTGGCGCTTCCCAACCTCCGGTAGCCAGCCACCGCCCATCAGGTGAAAAGGCAACCGTGGAGACCTCACGGGAATATCCAGTCATCATCCGGATTAGTCGGCCGGTGACTGGATCCCAGAGCCTGACGGTCTGATCATCGCTCGCCGTCGCGAGGAGTCTTCCGTCGGGTGAAAAGGCCAGATCGTGAATCTGCTTAGTGTGACCGGCAAAACGCTGTACTTCAAGTTCAGTCCGCAGATCCCAGATCCTGACCAGCCCATCCGCCCCGGTCGTCGCCAGCAGATCGCCCCCACCTGAATCCTGTTTCGATCCCGACACATGGTTCGACTCGGAACCCATCCCTATCGGTCGCGGATTGGGCACAAAGGCGACACGCAGGATATTTTCGCCGCCTCCTCTCAAGGTCGCGAGCCGCCGTCCGGTGGCGGCATCCCAGACCCTCGCCGTTCCATCCTCGCTTCCGGTCGCCAGCCTTCGACCATCCGGCGAATAGGCAATCGTATAGATATTGTTCTCATGCGCGTTGATCACCTCCGGCGCAAAGAATGAATCGACCCCCCATATCTTCAGGCTGCGATCCCGGCCTGAACTGATCATCTGCTGGTTATCGTTGCTCAAAATCAACCGCGACACATCGCCACGATGGCCGCGAACCACTGTTACGAGCCGGTTACTGCCCGTCTCCCAGACCTTGAATGTCCGGTCATTGCTGGCGGTCAGATAGAAACTACTGCCGGGATCATTCGAGACCGTAATATCGTTAACCCAGTCCTGATGCGCTTCGAAGGAGGCATCCAGACCAAGGGATGGAACCTTCCGAATCTGGATCGTCCCATTTTTAAGCCCTACCAGGAGCTGTGATTGTGGCTTTAACATTCGGAAGACCGCGATGCTGTCGGTCGGTTCCGTGACATAACCGATTCTTTTGAAATTTTGGAGATCCCAGACACTGATCGCCTTTGCCTCCCCCGGCTCGCGACCGCCACTCAGCGCCAGTAATCGGTTTGATTCCCAGTCCCCCCACGTCTGACCAATCCGCCCTTCAGTATAAAGCGAATTCAGATATCTGCCGGACCCCAGATCCCACGCACTGATCTCACCTAAAGTGTTCTTGACAAGGGCGAGGTTTCCCGATTCCGGGTTCAACACCTCTTCGACCCAGCTCGAATCGTTTCTGGCCGACTCAGCTTTTCCGGAGGACCTAAGGGTAACGACTGCCCCCCCGCCGAACATTCGGTTGATCATGACGCTGCCGTCCTTCATCCCACGGGCAGTATATCTGTTCGAGAGCATCCTGATCGGATAGGATCCAGGAATGGCGACACTATTCAAAGGCGGGAAAGTGTTGGTATCGAAATCCCAAACCCGGGTCTTGTCGGCCTCGTAAAAGAGCATCAGGTTCTTCCCCTGATCGTGCCCGGTAAGGTTGCTTACCATCAGGAATTGATTACTCAACCGCTGCTCAAGAATCGACCTTCCCGTTCCGACATCCCTGATGCGGCCGGTACAGTCGCCGTAAGTGACGATACCCCGGCCATCAGAATTACTGATCCCGCATTCTATTGTTCCAATCTTCGTGTTGTGATCAAGGAAGTAGAAGAAGATGACATCCTTTGAATGCGACAGCGTCAGGCGTTCCCGATGAATTTCGCGCCAGAGGTAGCGCCATTCAAACCCAGGCGGATTCTGCTGCCCATCAGAATAATTGTCGGCACGAACCTCACCGAGAATCTTTTCGAAGCGATCGATATTCCCGGTAACGAGATCTGCCTTTGCCTCACCGAGGCGGGTTGAGTATGCTCCAAGCCGCGCGGCAAGATCGTTCACTGACCGACGATACTCACGGTAAAAAACGAATCCTCCCGTGAAGATCAATATCGACAGCAGTAGTCCGGCGAACAATATCAGGTTGCGGTAGCGCTTGAGAAATGTCCGTATCCGGTAGCCGCGCGCCCCACGGCGCGCCAGAACCGGTAACCCGTCGCGATGGCGGCGGATGTCTTCGCGCAGTTCGGACACGGTCGCATACCGATCCGCCGGATCCTTGCGCAGTGCCTTGAGAATAATTGCGTCCAGATCCCCTTGAATCCGTCTTCTCAGCTTCTCCGGGGTCGATTCAAGATTGTTGGCGATCGACTTCGGAGCGTCATCCCTGTGATCCGCCTGCCCCTTCGAATCAATACCGACCTCCGCGGCTCCGTCAGGCCCTGTCTTCAGAATGGCTTCCGGTAAAACAGCTTTTGACGGGGCATCTTCTTGTCGAGGATAATGTGACCAGATGCGGCTTGGTCTGATCGGCTCCTCGTACTTGATCGATTCCATAACATCGTGGAGCGAACGCGGCTCTTTCCGAAAACGCGTCAATGGATGAACTCCGGTCAGCAGTTCGTAAAGCACAATTCCAAGCGAATAGATATCCGACGCCGGTGTGATATCGTGGCTCTTGCCACAGATCTGCTCCGGACTGGCATACTCCGGTGTCATGGCCTGAAAACTCGTCTGCGTCCGACCCATAATCTCCGGATTGGCAGTGGGATCAAGAATCTTCGCAATCCCGAAATCGAGCAGTCGAACCTCTGCCAGATCCCGCCCACGAAGATCGGTGACGAAAATGTTCCCCGGCTTCAGGTCACGATGAACGATGTTTCGCTCGTGCGCGAAGCTGACCGCCTCACAAACCTGCTCAAAAAGCCCAAGCCGGTCGCCGACTGAAAGTCGGTGACGGTTGCAGTATGTTGTCAGCGGCAGGCCGTCAACATACTCCATCACAAAATACGGCCACCCATCCTCCGTCGTTCCACCGTCGAGCAGCCGCGCAATGTACGGATGGTTGAGACTGGCCTGAATCTGCCGCTCCTGCCTGAAGGCCTGCAGCACCTCCTCCTTGTCGAGCCCCGGCCAGACAAGCTTGATCGCAACCTCATTGTAATACTCGTGGTCAGCGCGAAATGCGCGGTAGACGGCCCCCATCCCACCACTCCCGACCTCCTCGATCACTTCATAGTTTCCAATCCGACGCCCGTTCAGGATCGACTGGATGATGCTTGAGAAGAGCTCCCGATCCTCTGTCAGTGGTTTCTCGATGAAGTTTTCAGACTGCGGCAGCATGCGGAGGAGTTCCAACAGCTCGTAGCGGCGCAGCGGGTCACCAACACAATATTCTTCAAGCAGGCGTGGCCATTCGACCGGGTCCCATTCGACAATCTTTTCGTAGGTATCTTTCAGCCGCTTTGAGTGAAGTGACTCAGAAAAACGGTCGTTTCCATCCAGTGGCCCATTTTTTGGCTCTTCTGGCCCTTCTGGTCCCTCTGGTCCCTCTGGTCCTGGTTGTCCCTTTGGCTCATCTTGATCATTTTGCATGGCTTATCTTCTTGTCTGGCTTATCAGCTTGTCTGGCCTATTAGCTTGTCTGGCCTATCAGCTTGTCTGGCTTATCAGTGAAATCATTTTTCATGGCTTACGATCAAATCATTCAAATTTTCACTCTTCATTAATAATAAGCGCAATCAGTTGACAAAACAGCCCACG
>JBEIMN010000180.1:0-6391 GCA_040378705.1 Acidobacteriota bacterium | reverse complement strand
CACCACCAGTTCAACACCGAATCGACCTCTCCGCGACACCGGAACCAGCAACAATCAATCCACCGCTCCCCGATTCCATTCCGGTTCCGATTCCTGTTCCGATTCCTGTTCCGGCCGGCAACAGCCGACTTGGATGCCTCGGTGGTCGGGGAAACGAAAGCCTGTCGTCACAGCTCAGGGTTGCACAGAATCTGTCGCTGACCCCAAGCGAGATCCATCCGCTCGGACAGCTCCACAACAGCTTCATCATCGCCACCGACCGGCTTGGACTGCTGCTGATCGATCAGCACGTCGCCCACGAGCGGATCCTCTTCGAACAGCACTGGCAGGCGCTCCGCAATCAGCGCATCGAAGTGCAACGCCTCCTGATCCCGGAAACGATCGATCTGACGCCGGCCCAGATCGCTATTTTCGATCAGGTTATGCCGCTGCTCGAGGAGAATGGATTCGAAATCGGAAGACTATCCGGTCGGACCATCGTGATCAACGCGATTCCGGCCATCCTCTCGAGCGGTACCGCACAGTCACTGCTTACCGAACTGCTCGAAGCGATCGAGGTCGACCGCCGCGGACTCTCGATGGACGAACTGCACGCCGAGATCGCGGCCAGCCTTGCCTGTCGCGCCGCAATCAAGATCAATCTGCCCCTCGCACGCGAAAAGATGGACTGGCTGATCGATCAACTGCTGAAAATGGAGAACCCGGCTACCTGCCCTCACGGCCGTCCGATCATCCTCCGCGTTACGACACGCGAGATTGAAAAGGGATTCCAGCGCTAAGCGGCACGATCCCGCCGCCGGCGAATCACGAACCGCAGCAGGAATACTGCCAGCAGGGCGATGACAATGACCGTCATCACTGTGCTATAGACCTGCAGATACCCTCCCACCTTCTGCCAGTTGCTCGCGAAGACCTTCCCGAGAAAGAGGAGCAGCGCATTCCAGACCATGGCGCTGATCGCACAGAGTACGGTCGTCGTCGGCAGATTCATCCGTGACATTCCGGCAAAGAAGGAGACGATCGCCCTCGTTCCGGCGAGAAATCGGTTGGCGATGATCACGCCATAACCAAAGCGTCGGAAAAGACCCTCAACCTGATGAATGGCTCCGGCGGGAAGAAAGCTGCTGAACCGTCCTGAAACAATATGCCCCTCAAAATAGCGGCCAAGCAGGTACGCGCTGACAAACCCGAGGGTGCTCCCGAGGGTCGCAAATATGAGCGCCGTCGAAAAATTGACCGTCCCGAAACCGATCATCGTTCCTGCGAAGACAAGCAGCATATCGCTCGGTGACGGTGGAAAGATATTCTCGATGTAGGCGATAAAAAACATCAGCAGCAATACCCCCCACGGCGGCGCCTGCTGCAACCACGAGATCCACTGTTCCATCATTACGCTCATTCCGGCCATTATGATTATCGCTCCTGTCATTCTACCTCGGGCACAGGCCCATTAACCGGGCCCATTGACCTTGCCATTAACCGGGCCATTAACCGGGCCATTAACCTGACTTGTTGACCGTGCTGTTGGGCCGGCTCGCCCGCATTCCGGCCAGCAGATCGTCAAGAAGGTCAGCCTGCAGTTCGCCAAGCCCGAGCCCGGCTAAATCAGCCTCCGCATTGACCCAGAACTCGTCCAGGTTGAGCGCACCGCCCTTCTCATATTCACCTGCCTGCAACAACAGATCAAGCTTGTCCGCCGCCTTGACCAGTCGCGCTTCAAGGGTCTGACGCTCCTCATACTCCTGCCAGACGGCATACCAGTCCTGACCAAGCCCCCCGAGCGGATTGAGCATCTCGCCGGCTGCACGCTCCTCGGCTTTCCGCAGAGTCCCCGGATCGAAGTATGATTTGATCGTACCCGGCAGATCACCTATTCGCGCTTCGACCAGATCGTGCAGCAGCGCCATCCGCAGCACACGCTCGACGTCGACCGTCAACCCCCGCGCTCGTGCAAGGTCACCCAGCAGCATCGCCACAAAGGCGACACCATAGGAGTGTGCAGCGACGGATTCGACATCCCTTATCCCGCGCAGCAACCACCCCAGCCGGGGGACCGATTTGAGCCGCACCGACTCGACCAGCAGTCGTAATATTTCGGTCGTCGCTTTCAGCATAGCGAGAAAGCTAACGCCTTGCGAACCTCCCGTCAAACCGCAGCGTTTAGAAATGGCGCCCGCGCTGTGATATATTCGGAATTCTGTTCGATCGGTTTCGCTAAAATGTTAAAGAGAGAGTTGTGATCAGGTAAGACAAGATGAGATATCCGGAATCATTCAGTATCGATGGGCACAAGATCTCGCCGCCGCTCGTGCTCTCGCCCATGGCGGGCGTGACCGATTCGCCTTTCCGGCGGATTACCAGAAAATGCGGCCACGAAGGCCTGATCGTCACCGAATTCATCAGCGTCGAGGGCCTGACCCGCGGGAACATGCGCTCGCACACCATGATGCATTTCAAGCCGGTCGAAAGACCAATCGCCATTCAGATCTTTGGTTATGACGAAGTAAGAATGCGCTGGGCGGCTGAAATTGCGCAGGAGGCAGGGGCCGATTTTGTCGATATCAACTGTGGCTGCCCTGCCCGCAAGGTGATCAACGGCGGCGGCGGCTCGAACCTGCTTCGCGATCTCCCGCAATTGCGGAAGATTCTGACCGAGGTCAGGAAAGCCATCACCATACCGATGACCGTCAAGATCCGTGCCGGCTGGGATGAAAAATCGATCAACTGTGTCGAGGTCGCGCGAATGATCGAGGACTGCGGCGGTTCAATGGTCACGCTTCACGGCCGGACTCGCGTCCAGGGATACAAGGGGCTCGCCAACTGGGATCTCGTCCGTGAAATCAAGAACGCCGTCTCGATTCCAGTATCCGGGAGTGGCGATATCCTCAGACCAGCGGACGCGATGGAGAGATTCGACCTCTCCGGGTGCGACGCAGTTCACATCGGACGCGGCGCGATCGCCAATCCCTACATCTTTCGGCAGACCTGGGAGGCAATGAACGGCATCGAACCCTACCGCCCAACTCCGCGTGAAATGCACGAACTGCTGCTCGAATTTCGTGACTACCTCCGTGACTATATGCCTGAAAAGGGCGTCATCGGTCGAATGAAGATGCTCTCCGCACAGTTTCTGCGCGGGGTGCCAAACGGCGCCCACATCAGAACCGCCGTCCTTCGCTCGCTGAAGGTCGAGGAGATGGAACCGCTCTTTGTCGAATATTTTGAACTCGCGGAGAAGTTCGGAATCGACCAGGATCTGCAATCCGCCCCCGACGAAGATTCTGAACTGGCAGAGTGCGGGATCTGAGTCGTGGATTCCCGGCGCTGATCAGACTCCTGGGAGGTGAGACTTGGGCCACCAGCCCATCTCTTACCAGGCCTCGATTCTCAACCTGCAATTCGACGCGTCTCATCCAGCATGCCCTGAATACTCTCCCTGACCTGATCGGTCATCGCCTGGTAATCCCCGCACGGCAGAATCGGCTTCCCGAATCTGATCGTCACCTTTGTCAGTCTCAAGCGATTCGAATCACGCGGCAGCGCCTTCCAGGCACCATCGATCGCCACCGGAACGATTGGCAGATTAAGTTCTGTTGCCAGTATTGCCGCTCCAAGCTTGAAATCGTGCAGGTTCCCATCAAAACTTCGATGACCTTCCGGGTAGATATTGAGGATCATTCCCGCACGCAATCCAGCCGCCCCGGCCCGCATCGCCCGCAGGAGATTGACGTTGGCGTCTACCGGCACGACATTGATCGACCGCGCCAGCCATCCCATAACCGGATTTGAAAAATACATCTTCGCTCCGACGTGAAAAGTCAGATCGAGGATCGAGCGCGGATATGTCGAACAGACCAGGAACGAATCGAGGTAGCTCTGGTGATTGGGGCAGATCAGATATGGCGGCGCGAGCTTCTCCAACTCCTCACGCCCGGTCACTTCCATCTTCAGAAAGATTCGTGCCAGGCGATAGATCGGGCGCTGAATCAGATATCCGATCGTTCGCATGACCGGATGGCGGGCGAGGATCCGGCGCAGATCATCCGCCCCACCATCTGAGACGCCGGAAGTGCCAGATATGGCTGAACTCGCAGATTCGGCCAGAATCTCACTCCAGTTCAGTCCACCCTCCGCCGACGGAACAGGTAAGACCGTTGCTCCTCCGGCCATCAATCGGGCCGTCAGATCGATCAGGTCACCAACCAGCAGCACCGCGCCAGTCGCTTCCGGCTCATATTCAATTCCAAGCTTGTGTTCGAGTCCGACCACGCACTCGGCGCGCGCCAGTGAATCGAGTCCCAGATCGAGCTCGAGATTCATTGCCGGATGAATCACCACCCCGGCGGCAACGTGAGTGCTGAGTATTCCGAGCACCGCGCGGGCGGCCGGCGTCCCGAGCCTCCGCTCATCCTCTGCTGTCAACACAAACTGGCTCAGATCGCGCACCGGGCCTTTTGGCAGACCGTCGGCCTCGACCTGCCGCTGCAACTCGAAGCGACGAATCTTTCTCGTTGGTGTCCGTGGCAATGGCTCGGTTCTGACCACATACTCCCGTACACGCTGGTACTCTGGCAGGTCCCTCCCGAGGCTATCGAGATGAAACTTGATCTCGTGCCGCGCATTCGTGATCTGGTGAGACTTCAAATACTCGACATCCGGCACCACCACCGCAATCAGCTTCTCCGCCCCGGCAAACCGGCTCTGCGTATCCCGCACCCCCATAACACAGATTTCACTCACCAGCGGCGACTTCAGATACTGCGCCTCGACCTCTTCCGGATAGACATTCTTCCCGGATGGCAGCACGATGACCTCTTTCATTCGTCCGGTGATGTAAAGATGACCCTCATCGTCAAAGCGACCAAGATCGCCCGACCGGAACCACCCATCGGCCGTAAAAGCGAGCGCATTCGCCTCCGGATTACGATAATATCCCGGCATGACGATCGGCCCCCTGATCAGCACCTCGCCAATCCCGTCATCGTTCGGTTGATCAATCCTGATCTCGACATTACCAAGGGGCTTCCCGACCGAGCCGACACGATTGTCCTCAAACCTCGTCGCCGTCGCCGCCCCGGAAGTCTCCGTCAATCCATACGCCTGCAGAACCGTAAATCCGAGATTGTGATAATCGCGGGCCACCCCGGCATCAAAACTCGACCCCGCCGAGCAGGCAAGCCTCATCCGTCCCCCAAAGGCCTCGTGGACGCGCCGGAAGAAGAGCCGCCCGGCGTTTACCCCCAACCTGTCACGAAGCCACCCATTGACGCCAAGCATGACGCTGAAGATCCAGCGGACCGGCTTCGACTGGCTGCGCACATTATCAAAAATCTTCTTGTGGAAGAGATACCAGAGGCGTGGCACCCCGGTCAGCGCCGTCACCCTCCCCTCCTTCAATCCACGCAGAATCTCTTCACTGCTCAACTCTCTGATATAGATTGCACTCGCCCCAACCAGCGTCACAATCCAGAGGTTGACGATCTGAGAGTAGGCGTGAAAAAGTGGCAGAAGGCTCAGAATCACCTCCCGCTCGGAGAAGTTCATTGCCTCCTCGACCGCACTCGTCTCGGCGATGATATTGCCATGGGTCAAGGGCACCGCCTTCGGAACCCCGGTCGTCCCTGAAGTGTAGATCATGACCGCGGTGTCACCCGGACCCGCCGGGGGAGTCGCTGCATCAAAACCTGCCGGACGCGTTGTGCCAGCCCAGTCACCGTAACTCCAGACTCCACCGGCTTCGCCGTCTCCACCTGCGCCGAAGTTGACCAGAGGCAGCTTGCCGCCAAGACGCGCCTCAACCTCGCGGAACTTCCCGACCGATCCATGATCGACAAACGCCAGCCTCGCCTCAGAATCACGGACAAAGACCGTCAGGCTCTCCACCGTACCAGCCGGATCCAATGGCACGACAACTGCCCCACGATAGAGGATGCCGAGATAGATCATTGCCCAGTGCGGATGATTCTCCCCCATCAGCGCAACACGGTCGCCAAAAGCGATCCCTTCACGCTCGAGTCGCCACGCGATGCTCCGAATTGCGTCGAGCATCCCACCATAGCTCGTCGTCTCCGGCCCTTCCGGACCAAGACGCGTCATCGCAACCTTATCCGGTCGCACTTCGGCCGCTTCTATCAATTGCTGGCAAAAGGTCTTCGACATCTTAGTTCTGTTTCCCTTCCCGGCGGAGAGTCAATTGCTGATCGGTCAAGAAAATACCACACCCTCACCGGTATCATAAATACTGATGATACTCTTCGATATTTTTCCGTGATCTTCTGGAAAAGTGGCAGGTCAGGATTCATCCGGCTTAATTTTAGTTGACAGCGAGTGATTCTGTCGGTATTATCTCCATTCTTTTGGCCAGGTAGCTCAGTTGGTAGAGCAACGGACT
>JBEIMN010000179.1:0-6416 GCA_040378705.1 Acidobacteriota bacterium | reverse complement strand
CCCTGCCGATGCACTGTCCGATTTTGAAGCCGTGCGCCGATCTTTGTCACCGCCTTTTCGACCGGCCAACCGGACCATTAAGGCCAATGGGCGATTGCCCTGTTGCGCTATTAACCTATTTGACCTATTGGGCCCCTTGAATTTAAGTATCCGCGCTCCCAGCCAGGGCCCGGCTTGTCGACCAGCAATAATTCCTGAATCGACGTAATACCTGCCCTTGTCATGCTTATCAATTGCCCGGGTGAGCCACTGATTGGCCCAAATCGGTATGGATATGACGGAAAAATTATGTGATTTACAGAATTTAAGGTCATAGCGTAAAATTTATATCATCTTGATCCCCCGCAAGACATCATTTTCCCGATATACCCCCTCTAATTAGACCGAGAAGTACAAACCTCGAAGTACAGGGAAACACACAGTTCTGGAAGGTAGTAATGAAACACACAGTGAAATCTCTCCGTCTCTCGATCAACAATCGAACCATAGTTCTTTTCTGCCTGATGCTGATTGCCATGACGATTGGATTATCGTGGATCATCGGTGGGCGCGCTTCAACGACAGCGCGTCGCGCGGTGGCATCGAGTCCGGTAGCGTCGGAGTTTAGTCAGTCGGGCCAGTCGGCACAACCATTGCGCCCCTTGCGAAGTGAAGCGGTGATTCGGGAATTTGCCGTCCTCGGTGAGAAGGCGGCAGAGACCGGCATGGTCCGGGTGATCGTCAGGCTCAACCTCGAGTTCGAACCAGCGGAAGAGTCGCGGATACAGAATCTGGCGAGTCCGGAGGCGATTGGGGTGGCGCAGGACAGATTGCTTAATGAGATCGCAGGATTTGATGCGACCTCGGTGAAGCGTTTCAGGTATGTCCCATTTGTGGCGATGCGAGTGAATGCGGCGGGACTGGAATCGCTTCGGGCCTCCGATAGAGTCGCAGGGATTCAGGAAGACGGGATGCTGATGCCGACAGCCGGCCAATTGTCGAGCCGTGCACAGGTAGCTGGCAATGACGCGATGAGTGCCGGCCAGACCGGGGCCAGTCTGACTGGAAATGGGCAAACGGTGGTGGTGATCGACACGGGTGTCGACAAAATGGAGCAGCGACTGGCTGGGAAGGTTATTGACGAGGCCTGTTATTCGACGAACGATCCGAATCAGGCGATCAGTTCACTCTGTCCGGGTGGGGTGACAGCAACGACGTCGGTGAACTCAGCGCTTCCCTGCTCGGGTGGGGGCGTTGCGTGTGAACAGGGAACGCGGCTGGCGGGGTTGATTGTCGGCCGTGGCAACGATGGGAATGGAGTGGCACCGGAGGCGAAGGTGATCGCCATGCAGATCTTTTCGAAGATCGAGAGGGCTGATCAGTGTCCGGATGGAAGTGGATCGTGCATTGCCGCCTTCGATTCCGATCTGGTGAGTGCGCTTGAGCGGACGTATGAACTGCGTGGGACGCACTCGATCGCGGCGGTGACGATGAGTCTCGGTCGCGGACGATATGGATCGAACTGTGACGAGGCGCAGGCGGCGACAAAAGCGATGATCGACCTGCTGCGTGGGGCGGGGATCGCGACGATCGTCTCTTCGGGAAGCGGCGGCTACAGTGATGCATTGAGCGCACCAGCCTGCATTTCGACGGCGATCAGTGTCGGATCGACGACTGAGGTCAGTGGGACCGGAGAGCGGGTCGATGTGGCGTCGAATAGTGCCGAGACGTTGAAGCTGCTCGCGCCGGGCGGGCAGTCGGCATCGCGGCTGCTGAAGCAACTGCCGCAGGATGGAGGAAATTCGATGGCCGCGCCACGCGTCGCGGCAGCCTTTGCGCTGGCGCGTGAGAAGGCGCCGGCGGCGAGTGTCGTGACGATCGCGACCGCGCTTGCCGAAACAGGCGACAAGATCGTCGATCAGCGTAACGGACTGACCCGTCCGCGGATTCGAATCGATCGCGCGCTCGACTCGATCAACAGCACACTTGCCGTGCCAGTCAAGCCGGAAGGGCTGTTCGCGGTCGCCTCTTCCTCGACGCAGATCGACCTGGTCTGGAACGATACGGCTAATGAGACAAGCTACAAGCTGCAACGGAAGACCAGCATTTCAAGCATCAACTGGGTAACGGTTGCCACCCCCGGAGCCAACACAACCTCGTATCAGGATACCGGTCTCACCCCGGCACGGACTTATTACTATCAACTGATCGCCGTCAATAGCGATGGTGACTCCCTCGCTTCGGACGTCGTGCGGGCAACAACGCAGGCGGTTCCGCTGCCTCCAACCAATCTGAGCGCGACAGTAATCTCGGCAAGCCAGATCAATCTGGTCTGGGCCGATAATGCAACCAACGAAACCTCTTACAAGGTCAGAAGAGGAACGGTCTCCGGTGGGCCATACATCGACGTCGCGACCCTTCCGGCCAATACGAGCAGTTTCCAGAATACCGGACTGGTCTCGGGAACGACCTACTACTACACCGTCGCTGCCGTCAACGGCGGCTCGGAGTCATTACCGAGCAACGAGTCGGGTGGTGCGACACCGGAGATTGTTCCGGCAGCGCCGTCAGGGTTGGCGGCATCGGTCATCTCGCCAACGGTGACCGACAAGCTCAACCTGAACTGGGCTGATAATTCGAACAATGAGACCGGATTTCGTGTCGAGCGTCGGACGGCAACAGGTGACTTCACACAGGTAGGCACGATCCTGCCAGCCAATACAAACACTTATCAGAGCGTCGGGTTGATCAAGAATACACAGTATTTCTTCCGCGTCATTGCGCTCAACTTTGTCGGAGACTCACCGGCCTCGAACATCGCGAATGCGACGACACCGGACACGCTGCCGACAGCGCCGTCGGGGCTGGTCGCGACGGTCGCTTCAGCCTCGCAGATCAATCTGAGCTGGACCGACAATGCGGATACAGAGACTGGCTACAAGGTGCGACGAAGCCTGACGAGTGGCGGGCCATACACGGATGTCGCGACACTCCCGGCAAGAACCGGGACGGGCACGGTCACGTATGAGGACAAGAATCTCGTCGATGATACGACCTACTACTACAAGGTAGCGGCGGTCAATTCCGGTGGTGAGGCGGTTTCGAACGAATCGAACGCGAAGACGTTGCCATTGCCCGACCCGCCGACCGGTCTGGTCGCGACCGGAATCACTGCCTCGAAGATTGGTCTGAGCTGGAACGACAACTCGACGATCGAGACCGGATACAAGATCAGACGCAGCCAGGTTGCGGGTGGCCCCTACACGGAGGTCGGTCAGGTCGGCGCGAACGCGACGGGCACCGCGACTTTTGAGGATACGGGCCTGACGGACAGCACGCGTTACTACTATATCGTCGTCGGCATCAACGCCAATGGCGAATCCGAGTCGTCAAACGAGAGCAGTGCGTTGACGAAGAGCCTTCCGACAAAGCCGACGAGTGTCGTGGCGACAGCCGACAGTGCCTCGCAGATCACGCTGACCTGGAACGATCCGACGACCGATGAGACGGGCTTCGAAATCTCGCGCCGGAGTGGATCAGGCGCATTTGCACTGCTTTTTATGACCTCATCGAACGCGACGGGATCGGCAACGTATGTTGATACTGATCGGCTTAGTGGATCGCAGGCCTACACGTATCAGGTGGTGACCGTCGATCTGAATGGTAAATCGATACCGGCACTATCGAATGAAGTGACGACTCCGGCGGGTGCGCCGGCGCCACCATCAGGGCTGACCGCGGCGGCGGCCTCTGGTTCGTCGATCCAGTTGACCTGGATCGACAATTCGGCGACTGAGACCGAGTTCCGGGTTGAACGAAAGAACGGTGCCGACTGGAGTTCACCGGTCACATTTTCGGTTGGGGCAAATATAAGCAACTATCTCGACAGCGGGCTGACAGCCAACACGACGTACGAGTATCGTGTGCTGGCATTGACGGCTGCCCAGAACGGAAATCCAGCCTACACCTCACCCCCATCGAACACGGCGAGCGCGACGCCGCCGTTGCTTCCGGCAGCGCCGACGGCACTGGCAGCGACGACGGTATCAGCGACGCGGATCGATCTCGGCTGGACCGACAATAGTGTCAATGAGAGTGGATTCCGAATCAGGCGTAAGGCAGGTGCCGGGGATTTCAGTCAGATCGCGACCGTCCCGACGGGCGCAGCCGCGTATTCTGACACCTCGGTCGGGGATGGCACTGAATTTACCTTCAGCGTGACAGCGTACAACGTCGCCGGTGATTCGACTGCGGTGACGGGCAGTGCGACGACTCCGCTGCCTGCGCCGACCGGTCTCCTGGTTGCGCCGATCAACGCGACGACGCTGCAGCTGACGTGGACCGATAATACGACCAATGAAAGCAATTTCAGAATCGAGCGCGGAACAGCCCCCGGTGGACCATACACCGTCATCGCTCCGGCCGTTTCAAAGAATGCGACCAGTTACCAGGATAGTACCGGACTGACGGTCGACACCAACTACTATTACCGTGTAACGGCCTACAATGCGATTGTCACTTCGGATCGCTCAGGCGAGGCGTTCTCGAAATTGGAGCGTCTGCCAGTCGCACCAGGCGGCTTGAACGCGACGGCAACTTCGCCGACGGCAGTTCAGCTCACCTGGACCGACAACTCATCGAATGAGACTGGTTTCCGGATCAGCCGCCGGACTGGTGCGTCAACATTTGCGACCATTGGCACGGTCACGACGACGACGTTCCAGGACACAGGTTTGAGTGAAGGGACGGAGTATTTCTACCAGGTGACGGCGTTCAACATCTCCGGAGATTCAACGACCTCAACCGAGGACAGCGTCATTACGCGATCAAACCCGGCAAGCAATCTGACGGTGACGATCATCAACTCGAGCACACTGGGGCTGAGCTGGACCGACAATTCAGCAACCGAGATCGGGTACAGCGTAAGGCGCAAGACTGCCAGCACTGGTTATGCGGAGGTCGCACAACTGCCGGCGAATGCAACGACGTATACCGATTCCGGGCTGACTTCGAATACGGAATACAGCTATCGCGTCTTCGCGATCAATGGCGGAGGGCTCTCCGCCGCCTCGGAGGAGGTCAGTGCGACGCCACCGACGCTTCCGGCAGCGGCGAGCACACTGGCCCTGACGGTAAACTCTTCGACGAAGATCACCCTGACCTGGGTCGACAATTCGACCAACGAGAGTGGATTCCGGATTCGTCGCCGCAGTGTGATAACAGCGGACTGGGTGACGATCAGAACGGTCGGGGTCGGCGTCGTGACCTGGGAGGACACGACGGTCAGCGAAAACACACGTTACTACTACACCGTCACCGCCTTCAACAGTGGGGGTGAGGCGGTTCCGAGCAACGAGGTGAACGGGCTGACGCCAGTCGCCCTGCCGAATGCACCATCAGGGTTGACGGCAACAACACGATCGAATACGCAGATAAGCCTGGCGTGGGTCGACAACTCGACCAACGAATCGGCATACAAGGTGGAGCGGAAGTCCTCCGTCACCGCCTTCACCGAGATTGCGAGCATCGACGCCAATCGTATCTCCTATGAAGACCTGACCGGACTGGCTGGCATTACCTATACTTACCGTGTCACAGCCCTCAATTCGGCCGGGACGGCGTTGTCGAATGAGGCAACGACAACGACCGGGGTGACGCCACCAACCCCGACCGAACTTCAGGCTTCGGTGACCTCGTCATCGCAGGTTCTTCTGACCTGGAAAGATGGCGGCAGTGGGGAGCTTGGTTTCCGGGTTCGACGACGAATCTTACTGACCGGAACGGATACAGTGGCCGGTATTGCCGATCCGACCAGCGGGACATCCGGATCGTTTACCGATACCGGGCTCAAGTCTGGAACGACCTACTATTACTCGGTGACCTCCTACGACAATGTCGGCGAGTCGCTGCCCACCCCGCTGGTCTTCGCCAGAACGCTCGATCTCTTCCCGGAAGCTCCGACGGCAGTCAGGGCAACGGCGGTCTCCGCTTCGCGTGTCGACGTCAGCTGGACCGACAACTCGGACAATGAGACCTCTTTCAAGGTTCAGCGTAAGACGGTTGGCGGCATCTTTGCCGATGTGTCAAGTGAACTTGGGCCCGACATTACCAGCTACCAGGATACGACCGGGCTTGCTCCGCAAACCACCTACATCTATCGGGTCGTGGTTACAAATGTCCTTGGAAGCATTCCATCGTTTTCAGAAGCGACGGTAACGACCCCGATCGGAGTCCCCTCGGCACCGCCGGCCCTGACGGCGACGGTCGTCTCTTCATTTCAGGTCAATCTGACGTGGAGTGATTCGGCGACTACCGAGACTGGCTACCGGATCTACCGGAAGAAGGGGGTTTCGGGAGCGTTCAACCTCTACCAGTCGCTGGCCGCCAACGCCGTCTCATTCCAGGATGTCGGCCTGGAAGAGGGAGAGACCTACGCT
>JBEIMN010000178.1:0-6420 GCA_040378705.1 Acidobacteriota bacterium | reverse complement strand
GGCCGGTCGGAGATCAGCAACTATTCGACCGCGCGTGACTGCCAGAGCACGCTCGACTGCCTGGAGGCGTTGGGGGTGAAGATCACACGCTCGCCAGAGCTGGTGACGATCGAGGGTGTCGGGCTGGATGGATTGAAGGGGACGGAGCGAATGCTCGACGCCGGCAACTCCGGGTCGACGATTCGAATGTTGTCGGGGATTCTCGCCGGACAGCCATTCACGACACGGATTACGGGTGATGAGAGCATTCAGCGCCGGCCAATGAAGCGTGTCATCGATCCGCTCAAGCTGATGGGGGCGCGGATCGAGGCGCGGGAGGGCAACTTTGCGCCGATTTCGATCAGCGGGGGAGGTCTGAAGGCCATCGACTACACTCCGCCGGTTGCCAGTGCGCAGGTCAAGTCGTGCGTCCTGCTGGCGGGACTCTTCGCGGAGGGAACGACGATCGTCCGCGAAAGAACCCCGACGCGTAACCACACCGAGGTCATGCTGCGTGAGTGTGGAGCGGTCTTCAGCGAGGCATCGACTGACGGTGAGGATGGTGAGTCTCAGCTCTCGGTGGAGGGCGGACATCGGCTGCGCGCGCTTGGCCGTTACAAGGTGGCGGGTGATCTCTCGTCGGCTGCCTTCTTTGTCGGAGCGGCGCTGATCGTACCCGATGCGGAGTTGCGCTTACGGCATATCGGGATCAATCCGTCACGATTGGCGCTGATTGAAGTGCTGCGGCAGATGGGTGGAGACGTGACGATTGTCGACGAACGGCTGGCTCACGGCGAGCCGGTCGCCGATCTGATCGCGCGAACCTCGGTTCTGCGCGGAGATCACGAACTGAGCGGAGCGGTGATCGCCAATCTGATCGACGAGATCCCAATCCTCGCGGTGATCGCGACCCAGCTTGACGGGCTGCTGACGATCAGAGACGCGAAGGAGTTGCGGGTCAAGGAGAGCGACCGGATTCGGGCGATCGTCGACAACCTGCGGCAACTTGGGGTCGAGGTCGAAGAGTTCGACGACGGGCTGCGCCTGCGCGGAAGGCAGCAGCTGCGAGGCGGCACGATAGATTCCTGCGGTGATCACCGCATTGCCATGTCTTTTGCCGTCGCCGGCCTGATCGCCGATGGCGAGACCAGAATCGACGGAGCGGAGGCGGCATCGGTCTCGCTGCCTGAATTTTACGATCTGCTGACGGGGCTCGGAGCGTCGGTCCGGGAGCTACAGTAATCACCATGATCGCGAAATCTGATCCCCGGCCGATCTTTCTGGTCGGGTTCATGGCGTCAGGCAAATCGACGGTCGGGCCGCTCCTCGCGGCGCGTCTTGGGATGCCGTTCATCGATCTTGATCAGCGGATCGAAGCGAAGACCGGATCGATCATCGCCGACATTATCGCGCGTCAGGGTGAGGAGTCGTTTCGGCGGATCGAGACCGAGCGGCTGCGCGAGGCACTTCAAGAAGCTCCGGTTGTAGTCGCTCCCGGCGGCGGCGCGATCACACGCCCTGAGAACCGTGAATTGATGGCGAAGGCGGGGATCACCATCTGGATCGACGCTCCGTTTCAGCTCTGCTGGGAACGGATCGGGCAGGACAAAGTCGTCCGGCCCCTCGCCATCGACGAGCCGTCGGCACGCGCCAGATACGACCAGCGATTACCACTCTACCGTCAATCACGGCTGCGCGTCCCGGTCGAGGCCGTGACGACTCCGGAAGAGATAACCGACCGAATAATCGAGGCGCTGGCAGGGTTATGAAGCGGGACGATTTCATTGACTCAAGTCAGCGGCCCCCACGGATCGAGCGGATTCTGGTCCGGGGGACGAACTGGATCGGCGATGCGGTAATGAGTACACCGGCGCTGCAGCGGCTCCGCGCTTCGTTTCCGGCAGCACGAATCTCCCTGCTTGCGACACCGCTGACGTGCGAACTCTTCGCCAGTTCCGACAGATCGCCGATCGACCAGATCATCCCCTATGATCGAAAAGCGAAGGGATGGCGCGCCCTCTGGCAGACGATTCCGGTTCTCCGGCGGGAGCGCTTCGACCTCGCGATTCTCTTTCAGAACGCCTTCGAAGCGGCGCTGCTCACCGCGCTGGCCGGCATTCCGCGTCGGGTCGGTTTTGCGACGCAGGGGCGAAGTCGGCTGCTGACACACCGGCTGCAAAGGGTACCGGAACACCGCGATCGCCACCAGATCAACGACTACCTCGACCTCGTCGCCGCGTGTGAAAGTAATTTTCTGCGACGTGACTTTGAGCCGGCGCTCGCCTCACCACTGCCGGGCCTGACCGCCAGGCCGCGTGATCTTGCCGCTGCCGAGCTGCTGCTCGGCGGCAACTCAAAAGGCAGACTGATTGCGCTCAATGTCGGAGCAACCAACAGTCGCGCCAAATGCTGGCCGGCGGAACAGTTCGCCGCGCTCGCCGACCGGCTGACCGCAGTGACCGGCGGAACGATAATTCTGATCGGCGGACCTGGCGAGGTCAACGCCGCAAACGAGGTCGCGACGCGAATAAGAGGCCAAAACCTGATCAACCTCGCCGGACGAACGACCCTCGGGGAGCTGCTCGGACTGCTGAGCCTCTGCGCGCTGGTCGTGACCAATGATACCGGCCCGGCGCACATTGCCGCCGCACTGGGGCGGCCCGTCCTGACGCTCTTCGGCCCGACCAACGAATTCGAGACCGCACCAACCGGCCCACACGCCTCACTGATTCGCGCCGATCAGATCGAATGCGCGCGCTGCATGTACCGTGACTGCCCGATCGATCATCGCTGTATGACTCGATTATCGGTCGACGCGGTGTACAATAGTGCGCTTGGATTGATGGCCTGAACCAGTTGTACGCGAAGGCATGGTTGCATCCGAAAGCGATAAGTCGAGGCGCCGGACCTGATCTCAAAGGAGCAGAGATGATCGAGATTGCCCCCTCAATACTTTCAGCCGATTTTACACGGCTTGGCGAACAGATCGCGGCGGCAGAGGCCGGCGGCGCCACCATCATCCACGTCGATGTCATGGACGGCCACTTCGTTCCAAACATCACCATCGGACCATTCATCGTCGAAGCGGTACGCCGGGCGACCACCCTTCCGATCGACACCCACCTGATGATCGAGAATCCTGACAACTTCATCACTGCTTTTGCCCGCGCCGGCGCCAATATGATCTCGATCCATCCGGAAACAACCTACCACCTGCACCGTTCGCTGAGCCATATTCGCCAGACGGGCGCTCAGGCAGGCCTCGTCCTCAATCCGGCGACGCCCCTCGCCTATGTCGAAGAGGCACTCGACGAAATCGACTATGTCCTGCTGATGTCTGTCAATCCGGGATTTGGTGGTCAGAAGTTCATTCCGCGCTCGCTCGATAAACTGCGGCGGTTGCGGGCGCTGCTCGACGCGTCGGGGCGGCGCGGAGATCGGGTGCGGATCGAGATCGATGGCGGAATTGTCCCCGGCAATATTGCAGAGGTCGCCGCCGCCGGAGCGGAAATTTTTGTCGCCGGATCATCGGTCTTCGGCCAGCCAGATCCAGCGGAGGCGGTGCGCGAACTGCTGCGCCGCGGATCGACCACTGCGGCATAGAAAATTCGATGAGAATTCTGATCGTCAAACTTGGCGCCATCGGTGACGTCGTCCACACCCTCCCGGCAGTAGCGGCGTTGCGCGCTCACCTCCCCACTGACCATATCGCCTGGGCGGTCGAACGTGGCGGCGCGGCGCGGCTGCTTGCCGGCACTCCGGTCGTCGACGAAGTGATCGAACTCAACCTGCGCGGCTGGCGGCGCAGCCTGACAAATATGGAGACTCAGACCGAGATCCGTCAGGCGATGTACAGACTGCGCAAAGATCCCTTCGACCTCTCGCTCGATTTCCAGGGGCTGCTCAAATCGGCGATGGTCGCCCGGCTGGCACGTGTTCCGCGGCGGATCGGATTCTGTCGCGAAGCACTCCGCGAACCAGCCGCCGCCTTCCTGATGAACGAACTGGTCCAAGTCGATGACCACCAGCATATCATCAGGAAACATCTGCAACTGGTCGCGCACCTTGGCGTCGCACCACCGGCCGAATACCAGTTCCCGATCACCCTCGATCCCGATGACGAGGCTTTTGCCGCTCGCCAGTTCGAACAGACCGGCGGAAAATACGCAATCCTCAATCCCGGCGGCGGCTGGCCAACCAAGCTCTGGAGCCCGGCCGGGTTTGCGGCGATTTCTGACCGCCTCTGGCAAGAGTTCGGCATCCATTCGTTCATCACTTTCGGACCTGGTGAAGAGCCGCTGGCCCGTGAAGTCGTCGATGGCGCGGTCTCCGGCCACGCCACACTGCTCGACTCGACGCTGAAACAGTTTCTGGCACTCGCGCGACAGGCGAAGCTCTTCCTCGGTGGCGACACCGGCCCGATGCACCTCGCGGCCGCCGCACGAACCCCGATCGTTGCCATCTTCGGCCCAACGGCTGCACGCCGTAATGGCCCGTTCGATGATCGCGATGTCATCGTTGAAAGATTCGATCTCGACTGCCGCACCGACTGTTATCGGCGCAGTTGCAGTCACACCTCCTGCATGCTGATTCCGGTTGAGACGGTCTGGCAGGGGGTGATCAAACGACTGACCTGAGCCCTGAGCTTACGCCTGAGCTTGGATTAAATTGAAAGGAGAACGATTGGCTCTGCCAATCGTGTCATGACACAAGCACACGCAAATACCCCGACCTGGCGTTCGACGCTGCAGCGATGGCGAGTCCCGCTCGGCTTCATCAGCGCCATCCTCTTCGTTATCGCCAGCCGCCCGACCTGGCGGCTGCTGCTAGTGGGGTTCCCGCTCGCCGTCGCCGGCTCGCTCGTTCGCGCCTGGGCTTCCGGCCACCTCCGCAAAAATCGCGAACTGGCGACGGATGGCCCCTACGCCTTCACACGCAATCCTCTCTACTTCGGCAGCTTCCTGCTCGTTCTCGGCTTCTCGATCGGCGGCGGATCCTGGTGGCTCGGATTGTGGCTCGTCACCTTCTTCGGCCTCATCTATTGGCCGGTAATCCAGACGGAGGCCGCGCACATCGAACAGCTCTTCGGTGACGACTATCGCGCCTGGGCGAGCCGTGTCCCACTCTTCTTTCCACGGCTAAGCCCGGGATCCGAAAACGGCCAGTCCCCGCTCAGCCGGAGCTTCGACCTGCAACAATATCTCAATCATCGTGAATACAGGCTGACAATCGGCCTCCTCTTCGTCGGCCTGATCCTGATCGCCAAGATTGTCTGGCGTGGATAGGGAGAATCCGGTGCGCAACAGAGATGCCAAATGGCCAGCCTTCGCTATCCTCTCCATGCCGGTCCTGGCGTGTCTGATCCTGACCGCGTTGATCAGTTCGGTCGCCGGGCAGACTATTACCACTCAACTGCGGCGTGATTTTACGAGCGGGATCGAGGTCCCGGCCGGCGAGAAGCTGGAATACGAGATCAGATACTCGCGCTTCCCGATCTTTGCAACCGTCGGCGTCGTCAGCTTCGAGAATCTCGGGAATGCCATCACCGCCAACTCCCCGATCATCCCGGGCCTCAATATCGATTACACTCCGCCAGACGAACCGCTGCTCCACCTTCGATCGACCGCGGTCTCGAAAGGTATCCTGCTCGCAATCTTCGGCATCGATGTCCACGACCGCTTCGAGGATCTCGTCTCACTCCGCGACTTCTCGACCCGTCTGAGCTTCTTCGAACTGCTGGAGGGAAAAAAGCATCGCACACAGTCCGGCCTCTTCGACGAAACCAGCCAGCAGGTCAGGTATCTGACAACCGACCTCGCCAATCCGGCGGCAAAGCCGAAGATCACGAATCTGCCGCGTCAGGAGTCGATGATCAGCCTTCTCACCGCGATCTATTTTGTCAGATTGCAGAAATATAAGGAGGGGCAGACCATAACCTTCCCCGTCAGCTACGATGAGGAGAACTATAATTTCGAGATCCGCGTCGGAAAGACTGAGAAACTCAAGACAGAGTGCGGAAAGGTCAGGGCAACCCGGCTCGAACCGCTGCTCTTCGGCCCCGGGAAGTTCTTCAATCGCAAGGGCGAGATGACTATGTGGATGAGCCGTGACCGACTCCAGATCCCCCTGCGCCTCGTCGCCAAAACCTCATCGGGAAGCGTCACCGCGAAGCTGCTCAACTTCCGGAAGAACTGCCAGCTCGTCGATATCGAGGAAGAGGCTCCCAAATAGAAAACAGGTTACGCCACTTCCCGGTTACCGACAGGTTCACAACCAGCCCGGGGCTAACGCACTATAACTGGGCGTTAAGGTAGGGGCGGGGGGGCCCCAACCCCCCAGAGTGATGCCGAAAAAAATGGCGGGGCGAGGGTGAGCCAGAGGTGGGGGAAAACCCGAAGAACCTCCGACACAATGACGGGACAGACCCCCCGAAGGTCGGCC
>JBEIMN010000177.1:0-6426 GCA_040378705.1 Acidobacteriota bacterium | reverse complement strand
GTTAAGATCTTTTTACTTGAAAACGGCATTATACCAATCTACTTGTCGTCTAAGTTAAAAACTCCTCCAATTGAAATAGTTGTTAACGGAAAGATTCAGCTTCAAATTGAAGGGAAAGCAACTCAACTAATCGGAACATATACGAGAGACAAGCAGGTCGTTAAACTTGTAAATCGTTACATAGAAGATATTGAAGCTAATGGGTATGTTGAAGGAATTTCTATTATGTCCGAACTTGATTAACAATGAAGAAGAATAAAAAAACTTGGAAAAATATAATAATTGAGCATGGAACAGCACCGGCAAATCAATTTCTTGCTCATGAGTATAACGCACGACGACATCCCGGGAACCAGCGAGAAGCGTTGATCGGTTCTCTGAATGAGGTCGGATGGGTTACATCTGTATTGTCCCCCGCACGTGGGGGTGAACCGGTTTTGCCTTGATCCGGATAGCAGGATTACTCATTGTCCCCACGATGTGGGGGTGGACCGGAGCCGCGTCCATCCGGACGTGGTTAGGCTGGCATTGTCCCCACTCACGTGGGGGTGAACCGAGTATATGAAACTTTCGCGACTCGAGTGATAACGGCAGAATGTATTGGCCCGCTGACTACCTCGAATAACAGATCGCCAGTGGTGAGCAGTCAGGGCTAACGCACGATACGTTTAGGTAGGGGCGGTTCGCGCACCGCCCCTACAACTGGGGCTATTGGGGGGTGGATTCAGCCGGCGGGCATTATTTACCCTGATCTTTTCTCACGTTTATTCTGACCATCAGGCCGCGGGTACGGCAATATGGCAAAGTAGCCAGGAATCGATTCTCTCTCAGCGGCTTTCGCCAATTTGGCTGCTTTTGTGGCCAGGTGTGGATCTCCTTTCGAAGTCCTCACTTCAGCGATTCTGGCTGTGGTTGTAAATCTCTGATTTACTCCGTTTTATAGTGCGTTAACCCTGATTGAGCAGGTTGCTGGTTATTGGAAAATAGTTACGGCTGGGGAGAATTTGATTCCTGATTTATTGACAGACGGATCGACCCGCGCAATAATCTCCAACTTGGGGCGGTTCCGTCCCATTTCGAACAACTCACAACCGCGGGAAGATCTGATCAATGTTCGGTTTGCCGATGGCTCCTTGCCGAAGGCCTCTCAGGGGCTGACTCTGTTGATTGATCATTGGTCGGACTGGCTGGTTTTCTGGAAAATCCGGACCAGGAATTCGTGTTCCTGTCTTATGTTAGGGTGAGCATGAGTTTCGCCGGGGTGTGCGGTAACACTGAAATATCAAGGAGATTTACCAAGGATGAAGAGACTGGTAACAGCTTTGACATGCCTGATTCTGCTCGTTATGACGGGCCTCGGTCAGGAGTTTCGAGCGACGCTCAATGGTCGGGTAACAGACCCGAACGATGCCGCGATTGCGAATGCGACGGTTACGGTTCGCAATGCGGCAACCAATGAAGTCGCCACGGTAACGACCAATGCGGACGGCGCGTACAACGTACCGTTCCTCAAGCCCGGAGTATATTCGATCACGTTCGAAGCGACCGGTTTCAAGAAGCTCATCCGGAACCAGCAGGAGTTGCAGGTTGGGCAGAGCGCTTCGATCAACATTGCGCTCGAGGTAGGAGCGGCGACGGAGACGGTGACGATCACCGCCGATGCCCCGCTGCTCGAAGAGGCGAAGGCCGATCGCGGCAACGTCATCGAGAATCGCCGCGTCGTCGAGCTGCCGCTCAACGCGCGTAATCCCTTCATGCTGGCGACGCTGACGCCGGGAATCACCTTCAATGGCCCGGCGATCTACCAGCGCCCGTTCGATAACGGCGCAATCGCCGACTGGTCGATCAATGGCGGTCTCAATCGCAGCAACGAGTTCCTGCTCGATGGCGCCCCAAACAACTCGATCCAGGGTGGCAACAATATCGCGTACGTTCCGCCGGTCGACGCGGTGGGCGAGTTCAAGATCATCACCAACTCTTACGATGCCCAGTATGGACGGACGGCGGGTGGTGTGGTCAACGTGCAGATCAAGTCTGGTGGCAACGATTTTCACGGCTCGATCTATGAGTTCTATCGTCGCAACTGGCTCGACTCGAACTACCTTTTCTCCAACTATCGCAACCTGCCGGCAGGTCGCTATCGCCGTGCCGATGGCACGCTCGAGAAGGCAGAGCACTTCCTTGACCAGTATGGTGGGGTGATCTCCGGGCCGGTACGACTCCCGAGCAAGCTCTTCCGCAAGCTTGGCTATGATGGTCGCGATAAGACATTCTTCCTCTTCAACTATGAGGGGTACCGTGAGGGGACTCCCAACCCGCAGGTGCTGACAGTGCCGACGGACGCGTTCCGGAGCGGCGATTTCAGCAACTACAAGACAGCGAATGGTCAGTTGATCCAGATCTACGATCCGGCGACCGGGCGCGACGTCAACGGTGTCTGGACACGTGATCCGTTCCCGGGCAACATCATTCCGGCAAATCGGATCAGCCCGGTTGGCGCGAAGCTGCTCGCCTTCTACCCGAAAGCGAATACGGTCACCCCGGGTGGAGATCCGTGGCGCAACAACTTTGCCGACATTCCAAACATTGCCAACGACAAGTTCAAGAACTGGATCTTCAAGGTCGATCAGAACATTGGCGACAAGGACAAGATCTTCTTCCGCTATGGATACAACAACCGGGCGGAGATCCGCTGGACGAACGGTATCACGCAGGGGCCGGCGCAGGACGGACAGTTGCCGCTCAACCGCGTCAACTACACCGGTGTCGCCGACTGGGTACGAACCTTCAACAGCACGACGGTCTTCAACCTGCGTGTCTCGGGCAACCGCTACATCGAAGAGGCGCGGTTCCAGGATGGTCTTGACTATGACATCACGCAGCTCGGCTTCGTCTCGGGGCTCTCGAGTCAGTTCCCGATCAAGATGTTTCCGCGCTTCGAGCTCTCGGACAACGTCCAGCTCGGTCGTGGCAGCTTCGGCCGTGAAGTGACCAATGTTTACAGTATCCAGCCGAACGTTTCGATGGTTATCGGAGCGCACACCCTGCGTTTCGGACTCGATTATCGCCTGCAGCAGTATGCGCGCCAGGCGGCGGGCAACGCCGGCATGCGCCTGACCTTCGATCGGACCTTCACGCAGAAGGATTTCAACCGCAGCGATCCGCTGAGCGGCAGCGCGATTGCTGCGACGCTGCTTGGTACCCCGTCGGGTGGAAACGTCGACAATAACGTCTTCCCGATCTACATGGCAAAATATTATGCCCCGTGGATTCAGGAAGACTGGAAGGTGACGCGCAAGCTGACGATCAATCTCGGTTTCCGCTGGGACTTCAATCTGCCGGGTATTGAGCGGTACAACCGGCTCAACTATGGGTTTGACACGACGTCGGTCAACCCGGCCAATTCGCGGATCAACTCGGCCCAGCTGATCAATGGCCTGACGCGGATCAATGGCGGACTTGGATTTGCCGAGGCCGGCCAGGCAGCGGTCAGACCTGACTGGAACAACGCCCAGCCGCGGTTTGGATTTGCCTATTCGGTCAATCAGAAGACGGTGGTTCGTGGCGGTTATGGCCGCTACTACGTCAACCCGGTTGGCGCGCCAGGCTATCCGACGAATGGGTTCTCGATCCAGACGCCGTTCGTGGCCTCGAATGACAGCAACCGGACAGCGCTGCCAAACTCGCTTGCCAATCCTTTTCCGGCGGGAGTTCTGCGGCCGGCGGGCAGCCGCCTTGGTCTCGAGACCTTCCTCGGACTGGGCTTCAGCTACTCCGACCCGCAGTTTGTGGTTCCGAAGGCCGACAACTACTCATTCGGTATTCAGCGGCAGTTGCCGTGGAATATCGCGGCTGAGATCAGCTATGTCGGCAGCCGGACCTACGATGCACAGTCGCAGTTCAATGGCATCAACGAGCCGAGCCTTGCCTTCCGTGATCAGTGCGATGTGACGAAGGGCGGGAACCGGGCGGTCTGCGACCAGTTGCTGCCCAATCCATTCCGTGGCGTCTCCGGTTTCGGCGGTGCGCGATTCACCAACACCACGCTCAGCCGCTACGAGCTGATGCGCCCCTATCCGCAGTTCGGAGCAATCAGTGAACTCGAGGGGAATGACGGCAAGATTTGGTACAACTCGGTCCAGGTGCTGGCCAACAAACGGCTCTCGTCGGGTCTCTCACTGAGTGGCACCTACACCTTCTCGAAGACGATCGAGGAGGGAATCCAGCAGCCGGGACAGCAGGACAGCACGTCGTCGTATATCGATGATGTGGCGCGGATCAAGAACCGCAGCCTCGCCTTCTCGGATCGTCCGCATCGGTTCACGATGTCGGGAGTCTGGGAGCTTCCGTTCGGGCGTGGTCGCAAGTTTGTTGGCGGCGCCAACAAGGTTCTCGATCTGCTGGTTGGAGGCTGGCAGGCGGCGGGGATGTACATCTTCAATACTGGTCGTCCGTGGCAGTTGCCGAGCAACGTCGATATCGTCAGCAGTGACTACTGGAAGGTCGAGCGCAAGCGTGTCGTCAACGGCACTGAGTGGATTCAGGGCGTTCGTCCCTGCGTTGCCCAGTACGGACGGAACGCTGATGGCACCTACAAGCGTGATTCGGCAGGCAAGCTCGTTCCGGAGTTGCTGGCCTATTCGGCTTCGTATGGCTGCACCTCGCCCTCCTTCATCATTCGCGAGCCGTATACGACCAGAACGGCGCCGATTCGTGATTTCCGCGTTCGGAGGCCCGATTATCACCAGCTGGACATCAACTTCTCGAAGACCTTCCGGATCACCGAGCGGTTCCGATTCCAGTTCCGGGCGGAGGCCTATAACCTGACCAACACGCCAATGTACGACGAGCGTGCATACAACACGACGCCGACCGATACCGAGTTCGGCGCGATCAACAAGAATAACGTCAGACAGTCGAACTTCCCGCGTTTCTGGCAGCTCGGCTTCAAGTTTCTTTTCTAGGTTCGAGTCGCCGTGTGAGGGGCGGGTCCTGTCCGGCCCCGTCTCTCACCGATGGCTGGAGCATTACTTCATATCAATTCTGATGTGTCGAGAGCCGGCCTTTACAGGCAGGCTCTCGTTATTTTTAGGGCCATTTCTGGGGCCATTTTTGATAACAATATCGTTCAGGGAGCGGCACAGATGACAATAATGATTCGATCGATGGTAGTGATTCTGCTACTCGTTGGTGGGGTAATGGTTGGCGATATTATGTTCGGGCTGTTGAAACCGGTTGATGGGGCGCCGGTTCAGATACGGATCGATCGCCATCTCGCGGTACCGATGCGTGACGGGATCAGTCTTTATGGCGATCTCTATCGGCCACGGGCCGAAGGGAAGTATCCGGTGATCATCGTCCGGACGCCTTACGGGGTGCAGCGTGACGCAGTGCACGAGCCGATGATCAAGTTTGCTCAGAATGGCTATGCGATATTCATTCAGGATACGCGCGGACGCTATGAGAGTGAAGGGAAGTGGGAGCCATTCCGGACCGAGGCCGAGGATGGATACGATACGATCGAGTGGGCAGCGAAGCAGCCCTGGTCGAACGGCAAGGTCGCGACACAGGGTGGTTCCTACCTGGGCCATGTTCAGTGGCGCGCCGGCAGTCTGACGCCGCCGAGTCTGGTGACAATGTTTCCGGCGGTCGCCTCGACCAACATCTACGCCAACTGGATCACGCTCGGCGGGGCGTTTCGGCTCTCCTTCAACTATGGCTGGGGAGTCGTCCGCATGCCAAACCGGATCATGCTGCCGCAGTACTGGCACAGCGAGGCCTACTCACCAACAGAGTTGAAGTATGAGACGATACTCAATCATCTCCCGCTCCGGGATGGTGATCTGGAGAGTGCCGGGGGCGTGGTGCAGCATTATCGTGACTGGGTAACGCACGCCGATTACGATGATTACTGGAAGTCGATCAGCGACGAGGAGCGTTTCGACAAGGTCAAGGTTCCGGCCTTCACGAGTGGCGGCTGGTTCGACATCTTCGTCCAGGGCACAATCAACGGCTATGTTGGGATGCGTCGTCACGGTGGATCGGAGAAGGCGCGCCGCGAATCACGGATGATCATCGGAGCGTGGGGACACGGGCCGAGCCAGAAGGTTGGAGATGTCGATTTCGGGCCGATCAACAATCGCAACCAGTTTGAGACCGAGTTGCGCTGGTTCGATTACCAGATGAAGGGGGTTCAGAACGGCCTTGCGAATGAGCCGCCGGTCGAACTCTTCTACATGGGCATCAACCAGTGGCAGCACGAGCAGGACTGGCCGATTCCAGGGACAAAGTATACGCCGTTCTATATTTCGAGTGGTGGGCAGGCCAACACCCCGGCGGGGAATGGTCGATTGAGTGCCAGTAAAACTGATGGCGCGCCGAGTGATCAGTACCGGTATGATCCGAACGATCCGGTTCCGACCGTCG
>JBEIMN010000176.1:0-6438 GCA_040378705.1 Acidobacteriota bacterium | reverse complement strand
GTGCGCCAAGCGCGGCCAGTTTCCGGAACCGCTCACCATCGAAGATCTCCTTGAACCGCAGATACTGCACCTTGGCGTTGGCGATCGCGGTCAGGCCGGGCAGGGCGCTCAGCCGTGCCTTCGTCGCCTCGTCGGTCGCGCCTTTGATCAGTTCATCGAGCTTCTTGTCAACGACGCTATCGATTCGTGAGACGAAGACACTCGCGACCGAGGCGATATGATCGACCGGCAGCCCCGCGGCGACACGATCCTCAAGCCCGCTGATGAAGGCCTCTGCCACCTGCTCATAGTTTCCGAGCGCAAATATCATCGTCACATTGACGTTGATTCCGGCAGCGATCGTCTGGCGGATCGCCGGGATTCCGGCAGGCGTCGCCGGAATCTTGATCATAACGTTCGGCCGATCGAGCCGATCCCAGAGCCGCTTCGCTTCGGTCACCGTCTCCTCGACGTTGTGCGCCAGCAGCGGCGAGACCTCGAGGCTGACGTAACCGTCAAGCTTCGCCGTCTTCTCGTAAACGGGGCGAAAGAGGTCTGCGGTTCGCTGTATATCATCGATTGCCAGCGCCTCATACATATCATTGACGCTCATACAGGCGGCAATATAACCCTTCAGGGCCTCATCGTAATCGTCATTGCCGGCGATCGCCTTCTCGAAGATCGTCGGATTCGAGGTGATGCCGCGCAGGTCATCGCCGGCAATCATCGCGGCGATCTCACCATTCTCGATCAGCAGCCGACGAATGTTGTCGTACCAGATACTTTGTCCCAGCTTTTCAACTTCCACCAATGGATTCATTATTCGATGCTCCTCAAGATTCTACTCAGACTCTACAATCAAACGATAAAAGTGTTCGTGCCGGTCTCGTGCCCGGCAATAGATTTCGTGCCGTTCTGGTGATGGCGAGACGACCGCGCTGGTCGGCGTCTCAAAGCCATCGAAGCCATTCCTTCCACCGAAAGCCTCCATCGCGAGCATCGCCGCGCCGCGACTCGACGCCTCTCTGACGCCGGAGGCCATGACCGGAACCCCGATCACATCGGCCATCATCTGCGTCCAGACTGCTGAGCCAATGATCGCTCCCCCTGAGGCGATGATCTGCGTCCCCTCGCCCATCAGCGCCATAAAACGGGCGTGGATGGCGGCGAAGCGATAGCAGACCGCTTCGAGCGAGGCTTGCAGCAGATCGATGGGGCGCGTGCTCAGGCTCAGTCCCAGGAACGATGCCCGGGCGGAATCGTGCCATCCCGTGCTCCGCTCACCGGAAAAGAATGGCAGCACCGTCAGTCCGTGCGCTGCCGGTGCAAGCGAGGTCAGTTGCGCTTCGATACTCTCCTGATTGGGCAACTGAAGAGTCTGCATGCACCAGGCATAGGCGTCACCGCCATTCGAGAGCGCGCCGCCGATCAATGCATAGCGGTGATTGGCGCGATAACTCCAGAGCCCGGCCGGGATCGGCGTCTCTGCCGCCGGCCAGCAGACGCGCATCGCTCCCGAGGTTCCAACGTTGATCGCAATCAGTCTGTCCGAGAAGCAGCCGGAGCCGACGTTGCTGCACGCCCCGTCACCCGCCGCCGGCAGCCATTGCGCGCCGGCAAGCAGCGGCCAGCGCCCGGCATAGTCGGGGTCCATCCCCGTCAACCCCTCACCGTCAGCAGCGAGCGGAGAGAGGTTTTCACGGCCAATCCCGATCGCCGTAAGTATCTCGTCGTTCCAGTCGAGTCGATTGGTGTTGAAGAGACCCGTTCCCGAGGCCATCGAGACACCGCAGACGAACTTCCCGAAGACTTTCGCGTAGAAGTATTCACCGATCGATACCCAGCGCGCGACGCGGCTGCAGAGCGCCGGATTCGTACCGCGCAACCAGAGTATCTTCGCCGGATAGTAGCTCGCGTGCGGCATTACCCCGGTCTGCTGATGGATCCAGTCGCGCCCGAATGTTTCAGCGAATTGGCGCGCAAAATCTGCGCTCCGCGTGTCACTCCAATTGTAGAGCGGGGTCACCGCGTTGCCGGAACTGTCGACACCAAGCACGGCGTGCCAGAAGTTGCTGTAGCCGACGGCGACGATCTCACCCGGGGCGAGGCTCGCGCCGAGTATTGCCCGCGCCTGTTCGAGGCATTCGTCGATTGTCCGGGCGATGATCGAGATCAGCTGGTCGGCCGGGATCTCGACTCCACCATCCGGAGTCGCCGTCATCTGGTAACGGGTTCGCCCCTCGATCCCATCGAGAACTCGTGCCCGCGCGTCGTACAACTCTGCTCGAACTGACGAGGTGCCGACGTCGAGGGCCATTGTCAATGGTCTTTCTGCTTGTTTCGGCGCAATCGTAGACATAATCGCCATCATAATTTACCGGTTTATATATGTCCACGAAATTGGGTAATTGCATAAATGACTCATTTGCCCGATTACTTACCCCGTGGCTCGTTTACCATATATAATCGCCGCGTTCGACCAATTACCCGGAGGGAACCATGCGTCTTGCTGTTCGCACTACCAGATTGCTGATCTGCCTGTTCACCCTGATCTCTTTAACTGCGCCCTGCGTCCCGGCTCAATCCGGCCGCCGGCAGAAGAAGGCCGAACCGCAACCGGCGGTTCAGGGCGTCAATCAGCCCGAAACACGCACCCAGCCCGAGCCGGTCGCCACCGCTGATCAACCACGCGAAAAAGAGAAGGGGCCCGGAATTCTGATTATGACCGGAATGACGGATGCGATGATCCCGCTCTACTTCGCAGATACCGCACGCCAGGGATGCATCAGCGAGCTGCGCAACCTGCTTCAGGGGCTTCAGGGGCTTCAGGGAGGGCACGATATTCGCGAGGCACGAAATCAGAGCCGCTCCGAGGCGATCAAGGCCGCCCGCGATGATGACCAATACTATGTGCTCTGGCTCGAAGTCGAGATCGACCAGATGGGCACGTCGATGATGGGGGTTGACCTGCGCTATACCATCTTTGAACCAAAGACGGCCAAGGTGGTCGGGATTGGCAGCGGTTATCCATCACAGCCATCATCCGGTTCCTCGATGCCGCCGATTGGCGCGTCCCGCCAGCAGGTCTATCTCGACTGGGCGGGACGCGATGTCGCGCGGCAGGTCGTCAAGCGCCTAGGCTGGCGATTTTAGCCGCAGCTGGAGCGTGAGCAGATCCTGGGGCAGCGGAGCCTCGAACCTGAGTCGCTGTCCGGTCGTCGGGTGGATGAACGAGAGCTGCCAGGCGTGGAGCGCCTGCCGCGTAAGTTCGATCCGCGGACCGGTTCGGTTCGGGTCGCGGTACATCTTCTCTCCGATTAGCGGATAGCCGTGGAGCGAAGCCTGGACTCGAATCTGATTGCGCTTTCCGGTCACCAGTCGAATTTCGAGCAGGGAAGCGGTGGTGCCGTACTTTTCGATGACGCGATAGTTGGTGATCGCGCTTTTGGCGGGCGCCTTCATCGTCGTCTGGCGCTGCGCGAGCGGCCGCTGTTTCAGCTCTTCCTGATCCCAGACCAGCATATCTTTCCAGCTTCCGGTCTCCTCCCTCGGTACACCGTAGACGAAGGCGAGGTAGACACGCTCGGGCTGTCGTTTCTCGAACTGATCCTTGAGATTGATCATGGCCGCATTTGTCTTGGCAAAGACGACCAGCCCCGAGGTGTCGCGGTCGATCCGGTGGACGACGAGTGGCGTGATTCGGCGCGCCGAGCGCAGATGGTCCTCCACCTGGTTGAGCAGCGACGGCTCATCCGGCTGCGTGGCGAGCGGCACGGTCAGCAACATGGCTGGCTTATTGATCACCAGAAGCGACGCGTCCTCGTAGAGGATGTGAAGCCCGGAGTCGTGTCGTTCGAAGTAGCGTTTCGTCGCGCTGCCAGGGCGATCATGCCAGAGCCTGACGCGGTCACCCTCGACTACTCGCCGCGCGGCATCCGTCGATGTCTGCTCTGTATCGTTGACAAACACCTTCCCACGTTCGATCGCGTTGAGCGATTTCGAGCGCGAAGCGAGCCGTTCCGGGGCCGCAAGCCACTTGTCGAGCCGCTGGTCGGCTTCGGTGGCGGATACTTTCCATTCCTGACCTTGTTGCTTGGATTTCATGGTGAAGGCATGATACACAAATTTGGCCGCTTTACACAGTCTCATTCGGTCGACAAAAATTCATGTCTGAAAGTGAGGATCCCGATGCGCGTAAAATTCCGCGTAAAATTTATGGTTGTCCTGACGATGATCGCGCTGGCATTGCTGGTCGGGGCCGGTATTCCAGCCACGCCGCGCCCGCGCCTGCTTGGCGTGACGAAGATATCGATCCGCACCGTCGATCTGAAATCGGCGACCGATTTTTACCGTGGCCTGCTTGGATTTGAAGAGGCTTATCGCCGTGGCGATTCCCGGCTCTTCAAGATCAACGACCGCCAGTTTGTCGAGGTCGCCCCCGGCCTGAACCCAGCCGATGATCGCCTGATTGGTGTCGCCATCGAGACCGATCACGCCGAACAGGTCCGCAAGTATCTGGGCGGAATTGGCTGGAAGGTTCCGACCGCCGTCACGACCGACACGCTTGGCAGCCTTGTGCTGCGCGTCACCGATCCGGAGGGGCGCGAGCTCGAATTCATCGAATACCCGGCCAGTGGCCGGATTCGACGGGATGCCGGCCGGGCGCTCGGCGCGAAAAGGCTTTCACAACGGATGATGCACGCCGGGGTCATCGTCACCAATGTCCCTCCGGCCCTCGCCTTTTATGCTGAGAAAATGGGACTTCGCGAGTTCTGGCGCGGCAGCGCACGCGATTCGAAGTATCTCTCGTGGATCAATATGAGACTGCCGGAGGGTGACGACTATCTTGAACTGATGCTCTACCCCGAACTCCCGCCTGGCGATCGTCGTGGCTCGGCCCATCACCTCTGCCTGGAGGTTCCCGATATCGAGTTGGCACGCGCGGCGATCGAGGGCAGCCCCGCCCGCACGAGTTACACCAGACCAATCGAGATTCGCGTCGGCGTCAATCGCCGCCGCCAGCTCAACCTCTTTGATCCCGACGGAACCAGATCGGAACTGATGGAGCCGCGGACCGTCGATGGCGTGCCGCCGGTCTCGTCAACCAATCCGTATCCCGCGCATCCCTGAAGCCGATCGTTTCAGATCAGGCTTCGTGGCCTCGATCGACCGACACTTCGCCAAGGATCTGTTGGCGCGGTTCAATGAAGAGCCAGCAGACGGATCCGCCAAGATAGAGCAGGCTGCTCAGATAGAGTGGTGCCGACCAGCTCCCATATCGCTGGACGAAGAGTGCGGTCACGATCGGACTCAGCACTCCACCCAACTGGCCGGCGGTGTTCATGCAGCCGCTCACTACCCCGGCGTTGCTCCCTGCAATGTCGCTGCACGTCCCCCAGCTTGCACCAAGCAGAAAGTTTGAGAAGGCGAGCGCGAGTGAGACCAGGATCACCGCCAGTAAATTGTTCGATGTGGCAGTCCCCGCCGCGAGCATAATCCCCGCCAGCAGCAGCGACCCGCCTCCGACTCCGCACCTTCCGATCCGCAGCCCATACCTGGCCGACAGCCGGTCGGTCGTTACCCCGCCGAAGAAGTCGGCGACGACGCTCATCAGCAACGGCAATCCCGAGAAGAGGCCCAGTTTTGCCGCCGTAAACCCACGCGCATTCTCAAGATAAGTCGGCAGCCAGGTGATGAAGAAATAGAAGCTGTAACTCTGGGTGAAATATGCGCCACACAGCGCAATCAGGCTCCGGTTGGTCATTATCCTGCGCCATCCCGCCCTGTCGAGCCGATGGCCGACCTCGACGCCACGACCCAGCCTGATCATTTCAAGCTCACGCCGCGTGACCAGCCCGTGCTCCTCCGGCTCGTCCCGAAACCACCAGTACCAGGTCACGGCCCAGAGGAGCCCTGGAATTCCGAGGATAAGAAATACTGTTCGCCATCCCATCACCGTCAGCATCGCGGTCACCAGCAGCGGCGTCAGTCCACCGGCGAGGTGTGCGCCCATGAAAAATATTCCCTGCGCTGTCCCGCGCTCCTTCAATGGAAACCAGCGCGATATGGTTCGCGCCGCGTTTGGCCATGCCCCCGCTTCTCCACCACCAAACAGAAACCGGATCAGCAGCAGCGACCCGTAGCTGAAGGCGCCGGCGGTCATCATCGTAAAGGCTGACCACCAGACAACAATGCGTGTCAATACACGCCGCGTCCCGATTCGGTCACCCCACCAGCCTGTCGGTATCTCGAATAATGCATAAGCGAGCGTGAAGGAGCTGAAGACAATGCTCATCTCCACCTTACTCAATCCAAGATCGCGCATCATCGCCGGGGCGGTCAGTGAGATACAGACCCGGTCAAGGTAGGTTATCCCTGCCAGCAGCACCGCCAGCCCAAGCACGCGGTATCTGATCCGCGAGTCACACGCCTGCCGGCCCGCTTCGTCATCGCCGCCAG
>JBEIMN010000175.1:0-6441 GCA_040378705.1 Acidobacteriota bacterium | reverse complement strand
TAGCGGTGGATCTGAAACCAGGGCGCAGGGGGAGCAATTCTCTCTGAGTCTTCCGATTCTGGAGTAGCATTTCAATGGCGGAGACACAGAACTTCTCAAATCACACTCGTTTTCACACCCCATTTCACAAGGTTGGCTTACCGTTAATGGCCATCTGCCTGATCGGGTCGATCTGGCGGGTGGTGAGCAATCCCGGACTCGATAGCGGGTTTGGCCTGGTGCTTGTAATGTCGCTGGTGCTGACCTTTTTTCTGACGCGAATCAATGCCCTGAAGGCGCAGGATCGATTGATCCGCCTCGAGGAGCATCTGCGCTTTCAGCGCGTATTGCCGGCGGAGCTGGCCGGGCGTGCAGCATCGATTCCGGTTCCATTTCTGGTGGCGATCCGCTTCGCTTCTGACGAGGAGCTGGCAGGGCTGGTCGAAGGGGTGCTGGCCGGCCAATATGCCAAACCGGTCGATGTCAAGAAGGCGATCCGGAACTGGCGCGGCGATCACTGGCGGGTTTAGTAATGTTCAAGGACAAACGGTTACTTCCAATATTCATTGTCGTCTTCGTCGATCTGCTTGGGTTCAGCCTGATTCTTCCGCTGCTGCCCTATTATGCGCGGAACTTCGACGCGACGCCGCCGATGGTCGGACTGCTGCTTGCGTCATATTCGATCTGCCAGTTTGTCGCCTCGCCGATACTTGGAGCGTTGAGCGATCGTGTCGGGCGAAGACCGGTGCTGCTCTACAGTCAGATCGGATCCTGCCTTGGGTTTGGACTGATGGGGGTCGCGCTCCATCTGCCGAACCCTTTGCTCTGGCTCTTTGTCGCCCGCATCATCGATGGCATATCCGGCGGAAACCTGACAGTCGCGCAGGCCTATATCAGCGACATAACCAAGCCGGAGGATCGCGCACGCAACTTCGGCATGATAATCGGGGTCTCCTTCGGGCTCGGTTTTCTGATCGGCCCGTTGCTGGGTGGATTTCTCTCGCGCTATGGCTATGACATTCCAGCCTACGCCGCGGTCTTATTCTCACTTGCCAGCATCGGCGCGACGATATTTCTGCTGCCGGAATCTCATCATGACCGTGATGAGAAGGTCTCGAAGATAAGTGAATATTACACGCGCGCAATCGACTACCTTGCAATTCCGGAGCTGCGACTACTGCTGCTGGTCTTTTTCTTCATGTCTCTGCCGTTTGCGCTCTATGTGACAATGTATCCGCTCTTCACCGATCTGCAGTTGGGCCTGTCGGCAGAGCAGTCAGGATACTTCCTCGGAATGGCTGGATTTCTCGGAATAATCTGGCAGGGAGGAGTGATCGGCCCGCTGGCGAAGCGGATTGGCAATCACCGGGCGCTGATCCTTGGTCTGATCTGCAGTTCGATCGGAATGTACCTGCTGTCGCTGGTCGACGTCTGGTGGAAGCTGATCGGGGTCGCGGTTATATTCTCATTCGGGCACGGCATCACGCGCCCGGCGCTGACAAGCATCCTGACGATGAAGGCGCCACCAAAGCGAAGGGGCGGAGTATTGGGCGCGACGACTTCGATCGAGAGCTTTACGCGGATCATCGCACCGCTGATGGGTGGGTACATCATGGCGTGGCGTCCGTCGTCACTCGGCTGGATTAGCGGCGCCTTCTTCACGATCGCGACACTCATTGCGATCGGCCTCTTCCGTGAATTTACGATAAGTGGGACAAGGGATATTTCCACCACTGAATCCTGATCGGCCTCAGAAAGCTGGGAATTATGAAGATCTCAAAGTTAGAGCTGCATCGCAGTAACAGGCTACAGACGATATTCATCGGTGGGACGATTCTGTGGCTGGCGTTCCTGTCAGGACTGACTGTAGCGCAGACTGGTGCCAGAAAAGGGGCGGCGGAGGTAGTGCGGGATGCCTATGGCGTTCCTCACGTCTTCGCTGGCGGGATCGAAGACGCCGCGTTTGCGATTGGGTATGCACAGGCGGAGGATCGGCTGGCGGAACTGCTGAAGAATTATCGTAAGGCGGAAGGGACGATGTCTGAGGCCTTCGGCCCGGAATGGTATCGGCACGACTATCGGCAGCGGCTCTGGCGCCACGCAGAGATCGCGCGGGAGCGTTACGACACTATTTCACCGCGAATGCGGCGGGCGATCGAGGCTTACCAGGAGGGTATCGGACGCTATATGGCCGAGCATCCGGAGAAGGTTCCGGCCTGGGCACCGCAGCTCCATCCCTCGCAGGTGATCGCGCTTGGCCGCTACATCATCTGGGGATGGCCGGAGGGTGAAGCGGGGGCTGATCTGCGACGCGGAGGGATCACCCCGGACCCTGTCAACTACCGTGGCTCAAACCAGATGCTGCTCGCCCCGGCGCGAACGGCGGTCAAGGCTCCGATTGCGGTCATCGATCCTCATCTGAGCTGGTATGGTGAGTTTCGATTCTACGAGGTACGAATCTATGCCGGAGACTTCAACGTCTCTGGTGTCAGCATTCTTGGAATTCCCTTCCCGACGCTCGGTCACAGCCGCTGGGCCTCGATCGCCATGACGACGGGAGGTCCTGACACCTCGGATGTCTTCGAGGAGGAGATCGACCCGACCAACCCGCGCCGCTATCGCTTCAAGGGGGAGTGGCGGGAGATGACCGTCAGACAAGTAACCATAAACGTGCTGCGGGATGGTCGGCCAACACCGGCGACGGCGGAGCTTGAGTACACGCACCACGGGCCGGTCGTCGCGCGGCGGGAGGGTAAAGCCTATGCCATGGCCATCCCTTACCAGAATGAGATTGGACTACTCGACCAGGTCTACCAGATGTTCACGGCACGCAACCTGACCCAGATGAAGCAGGGGCTGAGCCAGCTGCAATTGATGTCGCAGAATGTCATGGTCGGGACAGTCCAGGGAGACATCTACTATCTGCGAAACGGGCGAGTGCCGATTCGCCCGGCGAACTGTGACGCCAACCGGCCGCTGCCGGGGGCGAGCGGGGCCTGCGAATGGCGGGGGATCCATCCATTGAAGGATCTGATCCAGATCACCAATCCGCCGCAGGGCTATATGCAGAACAACAACAGCTCTCCGGCCTTCATGATGAAAGGGAGTCCTCTCCAGGCTGCGAAGTATGCCGCGCATCCCTACCTCTTCAACGATGCGACGACAGAGCCGCACCAGCGCGCAGCGATGACGACTGAACAGCTCGACGCCGCACGGAACGTGACGATCGATGGGGCGATCGATCTTGCCTTCAGTCCACAGGTCTTCAGGGCAGAAGATTGGCAGGCGCGGATTGAAAGCGCCGGCAAATCTTTTCAGGTATCACAGCCAAGTCAGTCGGGATCAGAAGCGGTGGCGGATGTCGTGACGCTGCGCCGGCTGATTGGTGGCTGGAACCGGCGAAGTGACGCCGACTCGATCGGGGCGATGGCCTTCTTTGCCTTCAAATCGGCGCTCGAGAATGACGCTCATCGACGGGCGGTCGAGGTTCCGCGTGACCTGTCAGATGGTCAGATCAACACCGCGTTGCAGGGTGCGGCACAATGGCTGCGAATGCGTTTCAACCGGCTCGAAGTCCCCTATGGCCGATATTTCCGCATTGGACGGGAGGGCGGCCCGACCTATCCAGTCAGTGGCGGAACGCTCATGACACACGGCATGGCGACTCCACGCGCGGTCAGCTTCGCCGATCGTGGCAGTGAGATGGTCGGACTTGGCGGCCAGACATCGACACAGGTTGTCGTCCTTGGCAGAACGCCGGAATCCTACACGATAATCCCGCTCGGAATGAGCGATGACCGCCAGGCGCCACACTGGGACGAGCAGGCGGCGAAGCTTTTCAGTCGGAGCCTCATGAAGCCGACCTGGTTTATGCGGCGCGCCCAGTTGCTGAAGCATGCCTCACGTAGACAGACCATCAGACGATAAATGAGAAGGTGTGACTTACTATTTCATCGTCACGGTAACCTTATTGGCGGCTATCCGATCAACGATCATCTCGATGTCGACCGTTCCACGCCCGCTCAATTGGCGATCGAGCCGGAGGTTGCACTGATCGAGTCCAACATAGTCTGGAGCAGGACCAGCATAGAGAACCTCTGCCGGCACTCCGCCAATACTGACGCTGACCGCGCTCAATGATGAACGGCTGCGGAACCCGGTACCGAACATGACCAGAAAGAGCTGATCGGTCGGGGCTCCCGGATCGATTGGTTGCGGGACGAGCGCCCCGCTGGAATCGAGCCGCCAGACCTGCTCACCAGTCACCTCCCCATTCGCCCTGACGCGCAAGACATAGGCTGCGACCAGTCCGCGACCAGTTCCATCAAGTGTAAAGAGACCGGGGGCAATCCCGGAGACCGTGACACTGCCGATCGACACCACCCCCAGTCCGTTGGTAAGGGTCAGCGTTGCTCTGCCGGATGCCGTTCCGGGAGGGATCTGATAATTGACCTGCCCGGCAGAGACAAAGAAGAGCGGGGCAAGCCGCTCCGTACCGGTCAAATCACGAACCCGTATCGACGTCCCAGCCAGACTTGTCGGCAGCGGCAGCGCGGTTGCCGCAACAGTGCTGGTCGCCAGCTCTGTGCCAAAGACGGCGACGATCGATTCCACGGCCATAGTCGCCAGATTGTAGCTGCCCGCATTCGCGCTGGTCAGGCCACCGAGAACCGTCAGGGGGAGGCTTCCAAGCCGGAGAGCACCAAGAGGCGGCTGATGGAGCAGTTCGATCGTGTAGCTGCCACGCGCCAGTTTTCCGACTGGAACATCGAGCGCATAGGGCGTCAATGCCTGTGTACAGACCTGGTTGGTCGGCGCGGTCGTGATCGTGACGACTGCACCAGCACGTGTGACTACGGGGTTGGCCGGGACACAGCCATCTGACCAGGTTCCACGGATTCCGACAATAAGATCCTCGGTCGAGTTCGGGGCCGCCGGAGTCGCCGTGAGTGTCGGAGCCGTGACAAACCCAATCTGCCCGTCGCTGAAGCCAGTTGTCAGCGCGTTTGCCGCCACATCGGCAACCTCGCGCGTCACCGGCTGATCACCAAAGGAGAGTCGTGCCGTTGGACTCGCAACATTGGCGGCGACATTGAAGCTGATCCGGACCAATTGGCGCACGCCAGCCGTCATCGTCTGACTTGCCGGCAGCGCAAGAATTACCCCGAGCCGACCCGCTGCCGCATTGTTGGTATTGACGTTGATCGAGGCGCCAGCCACGCCGCTGCCGGCAACTACCACTGGATTACCGAGAAGAAGCGGATCCCAGCCGAGACTGAATCCGGCGGCATTCTCGGTCCCGGTCGCCACCAGTTCGACCGCCACGGTCACCGACTGACCAGCGAGTCCGCTGCTGGCAACCACGCGCATTTCACGGCTCTGTCCGGCAACGACGGCCGAAAGTGATGTAACCAGAACCAGGAGCGAGAGTGCGTAAAATAAGAGTCTTCCCCGTGATGAATCTCGTGTCATTGATGAACCTCGTGTCGAATCATTGATGATGCGCCAAATGAAGAGACGCTGAAGAGACGCTAAAGAGACTATTGAAGAAATGATTGAAATATCGGGTGGGGAGAGAGTGGGCCCTTGAGACTGGTGCTATTTGATCGACTCTTTCAGCGCAGATACTGCTTTTCGATCGCCGTGATCTTGGCGACACGCTTCCCGTGGCGCGCTTCACCGCAGGGAGTCTCCAACCAGGTCCGGACGATGGCAAGGATCGCCTCCGCGGTCTGAAGCTTTGCCCCAAGGGTCAGAACATTGGCGTAGTTGTGTTCCCTGCTGTTTCTGGCCGAGGCCTCATCGTAACAGAGCGCGGCCCGAATACCCCGGAACCTTGTTTGCCGCCATGCATGAACCGATCCCGGCTCCATCGAGCAGAATTCCAAGATCGCAAACACCATCGGCGACCGCCCGCGCGACCGCGTGGGCGATATCCGGATAGTCGACCGGATCGACTGAAAAGGTGCCAAAATCACGATACTGCAGGCCTCGCTCGCGGAGCAACCCCAGCACCACGTCTTTCAACTCGAACCCGCCGTGATCGGCCCCAATGGCAATGATCAGTCGCGCATTGCCGGGGCGCGCCGGACGGTAAACAAGCTGGATCCGCCGACTGGCTATCAGGTCGACCGCAAGCGGCGTAATCACCGCCCCATCGCGGAGCAGCAACCGCCCCCCCGCTGGAACCTGACCGATATCGGCTTCGGTGATGACCGATTTTACCGATTCGTCGACAAGATCTGTCGGATCGCTCCCGCTGCCCGGCAGTGGCAGCGGCCCGCCAATCTCCCGCTGGAGTGACTGGCGAACCAGCGATCTTATCTCTTCAAGCTTGTCGATCTCGTCGATCTTCTTTTCACTCATCGTTGTCGACCGTACTCAGCCAATCTCTTCCGCCTGCAGGGAAATGGAGGGATTCAATTGCTCCCACCTTCGTTCTGCCCTTCTTTCGAGTTGCCG
>JBEIMN010000174.1:0-6470 GCA_040378705.1 Acidobacteriota bacterium | reverse complement strand
GGCGGTTCCGATGTTCCTCGCACTCCTCGCCGAGGTCGCGGTGGTAATTCGCTACGTCAATATGCCGGCTCCGCTGATTGCCGATCCGAACACGGTTGCCGATCCGTCGACTTCGCTCGGGACTGTCGAGTCGATCGCCAACGCGATGTTCACCGAGTTTATGCTTCCATTCGAGGCGACGTCGGTTCTTATCCTGATGGCAGTGGTCGGGGCAATGTATCTTGCGCGGAGAGACCGTGCACAGGATTTGGATCGGATGGAAGTAGCGCTTGTCGCCGAGGAGTCGGAGTCGAAGGCCGCCCTTGATTCCGGCCACGCAGGGTCTGACTCCTCGGGGTCCGGCCACGCAGAGGCCGAATCTCATTGATCAGGATTTTCGATCGGCCAGATTCGCTAAGAATTAGTCAATTAAGACTAGTCAACAAGATAAATCAACAAGATAAATCAGGAAGACAACGGTAAGCTAACGACAGGTACAATATGATTCCCTTATCCTGGTATTTGGCGCTGAGTGCGGTACTCTTCACGATTGGAGTGGTGGGTGTGATCATTCAGCGCAACGTGATCGTGCTCTTTATGTGCGTCGAGCTGATGCTCAACGCGGTGAATCTGACACTGGTCGCCTTTTCCCGCTTTCTCGGTGATCTGACCGGCCAGTTATTCGTCTTCATCGTCATGGCGGTAGCCGCTGCGGAAGCGGCGGTCGGACTGGCGATCATCATCTCTCTTTTCCGTAATCGCGAGACACTGAACATCGACGAAGCGGATTTACTGAAACTGTAATGAGTGGTGGACGCTCCTGGTTCACCCTACCCGAACGATCAGACCATTATGTTGAAATGGATAGTCCTGGCGCCATTGATTGGCGCGATCATCAACGGATTCTTCGGTAAGCGGCTCAGTGAGAAGCTGATCGGCCTGATAGCCTGTGCCTCGGTGGCGGTATCGGCAGCGCTCGCCTTCACGGTCTTCTTCACTAAGCTCCTCCCGTTGCCGGCAGACGAGCGAGTGATTACCGAGCACTTCTTCACCTGGATCAAGGTGGGGAGCTTTCAGGCGGACTTCGCCTACCTGCTCGACCCGCTCTCCGGAATCTATATTCTCTTCATTACCGGTGTCGCCCTGCTGATTCATATCTATGCGACAGGGTATATGCACGGGGATCCGGGCTTCTATCGGTTCTTCACCTACCTCAACCTTTTCATGTTCATGATGCTGACACTGGTGCTGGCGGACAATCTGCTGCTGCTCTTTGTTGGCTGGGAGGGGGTCGGTCTCTGTTCGTACCTGCTGATTGGCTACTATATTCGCCGAAAAGAGGCTGGGGACGCGGCGAAGAAGGCCTTTATCACCAACCGGATTGGCGACTTCGGGTACATGATCGCGATGTTTATCATCTTCACGACCTTCGGAACGATCAGTTTCGTGACGAAGAGTGGAGTGCCGAGCTTTCTTGAGCAGGCGGCTTCACAACCGGCAGAGATGTTTGGGGTCTTTGGGGTGATGACGGCGATTGCGTTGCTTCTCTTTGTCGGAGCGACAGGAAAGTCGGCGCAGATACCGCTCTTCGTCTGGCTGCCGGACGCGATGGCCGGTCCGACGCCGGTCTCGGCACTGATCCATGCGGCGACGATGGTCACGGCCGGAGTCTATCTGACGGCGAGGTGTTCAGCCTTGGTCGTCAAGTCACCGACGGCGATGGCGGTGATGGCGGTGATCGGTGCGGTGACGGCAATCTTCGCGGCGACGATTGGCCTCGCCCAGAACGACATCAAGAAGGTTCTCGCCTACTCGACGGTCTCACAGCTTGGCTTCATGTTTCTGGCTTGCGGAGTCGGCGCCTTTACGGCTGGTGTCTTCCACGTCGTGACGCACGCCTTCTTCAAGGCGTTGCTCTTCCTTGGATCCGGTTCGGTCATTCACGGGATGCACGAGGAGCAGGATATCCGGAAGATGGGTGGTCTGAAAAAGTACATGCCGATCACCTTCGCGACGATGATGGCGGGGTGGCTGGCGATCAGTGGATTCCCGCTTCTTTCGGGCTTCTTCAGCAAGGACGAGATCCTCTGGAGAACCTGGTCGACGGAGGCGCTGCCGCATGGCTGGGGGCGAGCGCTCTGGGTCCTCGCGGCGCTGACGGCGCTGATCACTGCGATCTATATGACGCGGATGATGGTGATGACCTTCTTCGGTCAGTCGCGTTTCGGCAAGGCGGCGCACGGCCATCACGGCCATGATGATCATCATCAGGCACACGATGATGGGCACGGCCATCACGGAGACCCGCACGAATCACCAGCGGTGATGTGGGTGCCGCTGGCAGTACTGGCAGTTCTGTCGATCGTTGGTGGTTTCATTGGCGTACCGGCCGCGCTTGGTGGCTCGAACCATTTCGAGCACTTCCTCGAACCGGTGATTGGACACGTTGGACCGGTGGTGCCGGCCGGAGGCGCCGTCCACTCCGCCGTTGTCTCACATGACTCACACGGGGCCGCACCGGCACATGAAGCCGCACCGGCGCACGAGGCCTCGCCGGCTCATACCGCTGCCGCTGCTACCGGGCATGCCCCGGCGGAGGCTCACCACGATGTTTCGACCGAGCGGCTCTTTACCGTCATCTCGGTTCTGCTCGGATTTCTCGGGATTGGAATTGGCGCCGCTGTCTGGCTGAAGAAGCCGTTGCGCGCCATGCCGAAGATTCTCGAGGAGAAGTACTATGTCGACGAAATCTATGAGGCAGCGGTCATTCAGCCGCTCGAGCATACATCGCGCGACCTGCTCTGGAAGATAGTCGATGTCAGGCTGATCGACGGGTTCGTCAACGGCGTTGCGCGTGTTTTCTCCGGTCTGGCCGGAATCCTGCGTTACTCCCAGACGGGATATGCACGCAATTATGCGGCGGTGATCCTGATCGGCGCCATCATCATCATTGGATACTTCGGATTTCTGGCGACTCGTTGATTCGTCCAGCGCGCAAACAATCTTATGAACCTGATTACGATAACAACATTTCTGCCACTGCTTGGCGCGGTCGCCCTGATAATGCACGGCCTCTTCTGGGGGGCGAAGGGCACGTCGAAGGAGAAGCTCGATGGCCAGTATCGCTGGATCACGCTCTTCTTCACCGTGCTGACCTTCGTGGTCTCACTGCTGATATTGCCGGGATTCGACAGTACACAGTCCGGGCCGCAGATGACTCAGAAGGTCTCGTGGATCGGAGCGCTTGGGGTTAGTTACTATGTCGGCATCGATGGCATAACGATCTGGCTGGTCATTCTCTCAACCTTCCTGATGCCGATTGCGGTCCTTGCCAGCTGGAATGTCCGGAAGCGTGTTCGCGAATACATGCTCTTCATGCTGATCCTCGAGACTGGAATGCTGGGAGTCTTCGTCTCGTTCGATATGTTCCTCTTCTACCTCTTCTTCGAGGTGACGCTGATTCCGATGTATTTCCTGATCGGGGTCTGGGGAGGGGAGCGGCGGATCTATGCTGCAGTCAAGTTCTTCGTCTACACGGTGGTTGGCAGTCTGCTTATGCTGGTCGCGATCATTGCTCTCTACATTTACAATGGCGCGACGAGCTTCGACATCATCGAGATCACGAACAACATTGCGATCGGAGCGACGGTCATTCCGGCTGGAGTCAAATTCTGGCTCTGGGCGGCTTTCGCGCTCGCCTTCTTCATCAAGGTTCCGCTCTTCCCGCTCCACACCTGGTTGCCTGACGCGCACGTCGAAGCGCCGACCGCCGGATCGATCATCCTTGCCGGCGTGTTGCTGAAGATGGGAACATACGGTCTGATGCGTTTCAATCTGCCGCTCTTCCCGGATATCTCGCAGAAGGCGGCGCCGTGGGTGATGGCGCTGGCGGTGATCGGTATCATTTACGGTGCGCTGGTCGCGATGATTCAGACCGACATGAAGAAGCTGGTCGCCTACTCTTCGGTCAGCCATCTTGGTTTCGTCGTCCTTGGCATCTTCTCCTTCACGGAGCTGGGAATGCAGGGTGCGCTATACCAGATGCTCAGCCACGGTATCTCGACCGGGGCGCTCTTCCTGTGTGTCGGGATCATCTATGAGCGCCGTCATACAAGGCTGATATCCGAATACGGTGGGCTGGCGACGTCGATGCCAGGATATTCGACAATGTTCATCGTTGTCGCGCTTTCGAGCCTTGGATTGCCATTGCTCAATGGTTTCGTCGGCGAGTTCCTGATCCTGATCGGTACCTTCAGCTCGACGGTCGCGCACGCAAAGCTCTTTGCGGTGCTCGGGGCGACCGGGGTAATTCTCTCGGCAGTCTATCTGCTCTGGATGCTTCAACGGGTTCTTTTCGGTGAGTTGACGAAGAAGGAGAACGCGGAGTTGCCAGGGTTGGACTGGCGCGAAAAGACTGCGCTCATTCCACTGGTGATCATGGCGGTCATCATGGGTGTCGCTCCGATGATCTTTCTGCGTGGCACCGAGAAATCGGTCAACAGCATCCGGGAATCGGTTCAATCTATCGTCAGGCGGTAAGTTACATCAGGTGTGGTGAAGGGAAGTCATCGCGCTTCCTGCGACCGCGCTCCGGACTCTTATATGCAACTTGAAACTCTGAATCTCAACTACTGGGCAATTGCCCCGGAATTGATCGTCTCGATTGGGGCGGTAATTCTGATGATGATGGATGCCTTTTCGAAGAAGGGTGGGCGACAGTCAAAGGCGTATGTTGCCCTGATCTGTCTGGTTGCCGCTTTTGTTGCGGTGGTCATGCTCGGGCGGCTCGGAGAGGGAGGCTATTTCAGTGGGATGGTGGTCATCGATCCGATTCGCGTCTTCGCTGCGGCGACGGTGCTGATTGTGGCCGTGATCTCAGTTCTGCTTGCCGGTCAGTTTCTGGGTGATGAGGGATTGCCGCCCGGTGAGTTCTTTTCGCTGATCCTTTTCGCGACCAGTGGAATGCTCCTGCTGACGGCGGCAGGTGATATGGTCACGGTCTTCCTGGGACTGGAGATCGCGTCGATCACCACCTATGTCATGGCCGGGTACCGCCGTTACGACGCGCGTGCAAATGAATCATCATTGAAGTATTTCCTGCTTGGAGCCTTCTCGACGGCCTTCATGCTTTACGGAATGGCGCTGACTTATGGCGCGACCGGAACGACCAACCTCGACCGTATTCGCGGTGCGATCACGACCGGCGCGATCAATTTTCCGGGATTGCTCCTGATTGGGGCGGCGATGATCCTAGTCGGCTTCGGCTTCAAGATTGGTAGTGCGCCGTTCCATCTCTGGACGCCCGACGTCTATGAGGGTGCGCCATCGATCGTCACTGGTTTTATGGGAACCGGGCCGAAGGTGGCCGTCTTCGCGGCGTTCGTCAGAGTCTTTATCGGTGCGTTCGATGTCCAGGTCGAAGGGATCGGGATGGTTCTCCACAACGGATGGGTCAATGCAATTGCGGTTATCGCGATCATTACCATGACGGTTGGGAACGTGATTGCGCTGTCGCAGAAGAATATCAAGCGAATGCTCGCCTACTCTTCGATCGCCCACGCCGGGTATGCGCTGGTCGGATTTGTGACCGGTGATTTCTCGACGGTCGCCTTCTATCTTCTTGCCTATTCGATCGTAAGTGTCGGCGCATTTGGCGTTATCCAGCTTCTCGCACGGGCAGGTGATCAGAAGACACTGATCGAAGATTATGCTGGAATCGGTTTTGAGGCCCCGGCTCTGACCTTCCCATTTGCCATCTTTATGCTGAGTCTTGCCGGTATACCTTCAACGGCCGGATTCATCGGCAAGTTCTACGTCTTCAAGTCGGCGTGGATTGAGGTGCCGGCGCTCCGTTACCTGGTGATTGTCGCCGTTATCAACAGCATCATTTCGATCTATTACTACCTTTATCCAATCGTCGTTATGTTCTTCCGGCCGCTGGCCCCGGGTTTTGTCAAACCGCGGATTCAGACGGCGACGGCGATTGCGCTGATCCTGACAATTCTGGGGACCTTCTATCTCGGCCTGATGCCAAATCGGTTGCTGAGAGCGATGGAGAAGAGCGCCTCAATGGCGAAGGTAGTTACGATTAATCGGTGATTTGGTGGCAGGCCACTCCTGCCTGACAATAGTATGAGCCCGCTGATTTTTGACCTGCTCCGGCATTGCCGACAGGTCACCAATCAGCGGGCTCTTTTGTTGGCGAGCGTGGTTACGACTTGAATTGAGCGTACAGCACAGCGGGATCAGGATGGTAAGCAGCAGGACGAGATGGAAGAGTAAGGCGCCAGAGTGGCAATCTCTTCCCCCTCAGCCTGTTTTATGCCTTAGGTCTGATTCTAGTGCGATCCTACGCGAAACTGTAGCCCGCACTCGTTATCGGCAGGTTTCTTATCCGGTCACCGGTCGCGGCGAAGATTGCGTTGCTGATCGCCGGCAAAATCGGAGGGAGTGCCGGCTCGCCAAGACCGGTTGGCGCGTTTGCCGATTTG
>JBEIMN010000173.1:0-6489 GCA_040378705.1 Acidobacteriota bacterium | reverse complement strand
GGCCCTGCTGATCGAGGAGTATGGTCGGATCATCGGCATTATCACCCGTTACGATGTTCTCGATATAACTTCCTGATTGAAGGTCGAGAGGATCAAGGGGCCAGATGAGAGCCAGATAAGAGCCAGATGAAAAAGGAGCGAGCGATCAAGGCTGAATCGCTCGCTCCTTTTTTAAAGCAGAGGGACTAATTACTCCCCAGGCGCCGGGGCATCTTCTGGTATCTCTTCATTGCGCGGCCAGATAACCGAGGCGAGGATCGAGATGAGCAGAACTCCGATGATTGTCCCAAGGGCGACGACGACCGGTATCTTGTAAATTTCGGAGATCAGCATCTTGGTTCCGACAAAGACCAGAATTGCGCACAATCCATATTTAAGGTAATGGAAGATCTGCATCAGGCCAGCGAGGGCAAAGTAGATCGAACGAAGCCCCATGATGGCGAAGACATTCGACGTATAAACTATGAATGGATCGGTCGTGATGCCAAGAATTGCCGGGATCGAATCGACGGCAAAGATGACATCGGTAGTTTCGACCATCAGCAGAACGATGAAGAGTGGCGTTGCAAAAAGTCTTCCGTCTTTGCGGACAAAGAAGTTATCACGGTCGTAATTGTCGGTCACCGGCATAACACGCCGGAAGAGCCTGAGAACCGGGTTGCGTTCCGGGTTGATCTCATCATCGTCGTTCGAGAGCATCTTGATGCCGGTGATGATCAGGAAGGCGCCGAAGATGTAGATTACCCAGTGAAATTGCTGGATCAGTGTAATGCCGGCAAGAATGAAGGCGGCACGCATAAACAGCGCCCCGATGATTCCCCAGAAAAGGATCTTGTGCTGGTACTCAGCCGGGACACGAAAGAAGGAGAAGACCATCAGGAAGACGAAGAGATTGTCGACGCTCAGCGCCTCCTCGACCAGATAACCGGTCAGGAACTCCATGGCAGGCACGGGGCCGCGTGTATAGTAGATAAAGCCGTTGAATATCAGTGCGAGCGCGATCCAGACTCCACTCCAGGTGAGAGCTTCGCGCATCTTGACCGTGTGCGATTTGCGATGAAAAATCCCCAGGTCAAGAGCCAGCAGGCCCAGAATGACAACTGCAAACAGAACCCACAAATAAGTCTGCATAATTCCTTCTTCTCTTTCACGACTACTTTTGGAGCCAGCTCCAGGTCCGGTGTGATCCGGTACCCCCAACTTTCCCGAAGCGCGTTTACCTTACGACTTCAACCGAGCATTCAGCCCTCGAAATGATCGATGTCGAGACGCTTCCGATCAGGAATCGTTCGATCAGGTTGTGGCCCTTCGCACCGACAAAGAGCGTGTCGGCCCCCCAGTTGGTCGACTCCTCGACAAGCAGGGTTTTGGGATCCCCATCATTGACGAGTGAGTGGACGTGCAAACCGGCAGCTTCGAGCTGTTGGCGGTAATCCGCAATCATGCGTCCGACCCAGGTGAGCGGTTCTTCGTCATTTTCGCTCACCCAGCGACTGAGAAGTGGTGATGGCTCGAAGATTGCCGTTATCACGTTCTCGTCGATTGCGGTAATCAGATGAACCTCAGTTCCTGCGGGCCATTCGCGATCCAGCGCCGTCCTGATGGCGAGGTCAGAGTTCTCTGAGCCATCGAGACCGACCACGATGTGGATTGGCTGGCCCTGTTTTCGTTCACGCTTACGCGCGATTCGGACCGAGCATGGCGACTCGTTGACGATCTTTTGTGAGACACTGCCGAGCGTCAGGCGGTTGAATCCGGAATAGCCGTGCGACCCGACGACGACCAGATCCGCCTTCCACTCCGAGGCTTTCTTGATTACCGCCCAGCACGGTGAGTCTGCGACCGCCTCTGCTTTAACGTGCCAGCCGGGGAAGAGGGCGTGCAGCCGCGACGCGCCGCGCTCGGCCGTCGATTGTGCCTCTCCCAGCTTTGCCTCAGCGTGCTCGCGTGCGCGTTCAACCGCGAGCGGCATCACTTTGACCGCCGGCTCGACCCCCTCGATCGGCGCCGGGGGCAGCCAGACGTTGGCGACCGATAACACGACCGCTTCGACCGCTGCCGGCAAACCGGCAAGCCTCAGGTCCTCAAATGTCTCTTCCGAACAGTCAGATCCGTCGTAGCCGATCAGGATTCTCATGCGTCCTCACTTTTCTTACACCCTGCCACATATCCACGTATGAACAGGCAGAATAACACAAGTTCGGGGTTATTCCACGCCCCAGGTTCACGCCCGTCCCACGCCCCGAAATTGATTCATTCAGGTCATTCAGCCCAATTGTAAAACGTCTGATCTTTTGCAATTGTTACGAATTGTTAGCGTTGCAACTAAAATGCAAAATGTTAAACAAGGTCACACAACAATTAGTTGTTAGTTTTCGGATCCTGACAGGAGTGAACTATCAAATGCCAAAAATTGCCGATATCGAATATACGCCGAACCCAAATGCGATCAAGTTTATCTTGAAAGAGCCGGTGACAACCGGATCTTCACGCTCATTTCAGACCGCAGAAGCGGCGCAAGCCGATCCGCTGGCCAGTTCGCTCTTCAATGTTGGGGATGTGACGTCAGTTTTTTACATGGATCGTTTCATCACGATCAACAAAGACGAGGATGTCAGTTGGGAAGAGCTGCTGAAGAGGCTGGCCGATCCGATACGCTCGGCACCGGCGGTGACGGATGCGCCGAAGCCGGCGACCGAAAGTGCCTATGTTCCAGGGGCCGATGCGGTGCTGGACAAGATCAATCAGGTTCTGGACGAAAAGGTGAGACCGGGGCTTGCCGGGGATGGTGGCGGGCTTGAGATCGTCGGCTATCACGATCATCGGCTTATGATCCACTATCAGGGGGCGTGTGGGAGTTGTCCAAGTTCGGTCAGTGGTACCCTCTACGCCATCGAGAACATGCTTCGTGAAGAGGTCGATCCGGAGATCGAGGTCGTCTCGGTTTAGGTGGCGCCAGTCGCGCCGAGGCGGGATCGCTTTGCCTCGTACAGCCGGAGGTCAGCGATCTCGATGAGTCGATTGGCGTCCGGGGCGTCGAGTGGAAAGCCGGCGGCACCCCAGCTGACTTCGATCTGAACTGCGGTACTGCTCGTGGTGATTGGGAATTGACTGGCAGAAAGCCGTCTTCGCAGCCGCTCACCAAGGTGTTCAACCTCCTCACGGTTGCACTCCGGGCAGATAAGTGCGAACTCGTCTCCGCCAATCCGAAAAGCTTCGTCGCTCTGCCGGAGTGGACCGCGGAGGTGGCGGGCGAATTGAATCAGTACCTGATCCCCAGCCGGGTGGCCGTAATTGTCATTGATCAGCTGAAATTGGTCGAGGTCGAGTAGCAGCAGGGTAAAGTGCCTGCCGTAGCGGCGGGATCGTTCGATCTCGACCGCGAGTCGTCGATCGAAGGCTCCACGGTGCCCGAGTCCGGTCAGCGGATCATGAGTTGCAAGCGCCGTCAGACGGTCGAGCCGTTCCTGAATCGTGGCCGCGATCAGTTTGTCGAGAAACAGATTGAGCGCGATCGCTCGTGAGGGATCGTCGCCGGTTTCATTCATGATCGATTCACGAATCCTGGCCACTCGACTAAAGAGTGAGTCGAGCTCCTCTGGGTGCTCGACTGTTTGGCCCGGGCCGATGAAATCACGGCGGATTCTCTCCTCAGCGATAGAATGAATTTTTATAGTCTGATCTGACATGGACGGTTGGGATCATAGCACTCCATCTCCTGGATGGGCTGCGGAATGGATCGGATTCAGCCATTTTCTGCAATCTTTTCCCGCCTTTCAGACGTATCATATCTGTGAAAGTCTGCAAATGGAGGATCAAAGATGAAAAATCCGGGAATCGCCGCCGTACTCAGCTTTATTATTCCTGGTCTCGGTCAAATCTACAATGGAATGTTTCTGCGGGCTATCTTCTGGCTGGTGGTCACACCCGGCTTTTGGATTGGTACTGGCGGGACATTGGGTTGGGTCTGTCATGTCGTCTCGGCGTGGACAGCCTGGAACCTTGCGCACAGGTTACGACAAATTGAAGAGATGTGGACACAATAGATCCGTCGAGGTGCTTGATGACAAGACCGCAGGTGTTTATCTCCTATTCCGGCAAGGATGAATTTGAAGCGAGTCTTCTTCAATATGCGATCGAGTCGATGCTGACTGGGGAGGGGGTGACAGCCTGGACCTACCAGCGCGACCAGCACCGGTCGGAGAAGGAGATCGCCGCGCGGTTGAAGGAGGCGGTGCGCGACTCTTTCGCGCTGATCTTTCTGCTCTCACCGCAAACGATCGACGGTGGTGCGGCGCAGTGGATGGAGTTCGCCTACGCCGATGCCTTCGAAATCCGCACCTTCATTCTGCTTCATCGGCTCGAATATGATGAATTGAAGGTGGCCGAGCATGGAATACCGCCACTCCTGCTGGCCAGTCAGTGCAACACGGCACTGGACTGGCGACTCGTTATCCGAGACATCCAAACTATGATTCGCTAGGGGGAGGTATTTGTGCCGGAAAAAGTTTTTCTCTCTTATGCCACACCTGACAGGGAGTTCGCGCAGTCACTCAAGCCGCGGCTCAACAAGATTCTTGCCGCAGAGACTGAGTCGGTCGATCATTTCGATCTCGAGTCAGGATTTCTCCTTGGAACGGATTGGCGGCGTGGTGTTCGACTGGCGATTGGTGAGGCCACGACGGTCGTCATCGTCACCTCTCCAGAGAGTGAGCGTTCGGATTGGGTCAACTACGAGGTTGGGCTTGCCGACGCGCTTGATAAGAACCTGGTGATAGTCGGGCGAAAGGGAAGCGGCCATTCTGCGTTTCTGGATCGTGTCAGTCGCGGGGTGCGATTTGTCGAGGTCGATTAGTCGCCGGCGTAGGGGTATTTGCCCTTTCAATCGTGGTGATTTCAGCGGAAGAGGTCACGTTCCCGCGGACGGATCATATCTGTAGCGCGGCCATCGCTGGAATCATATCGATAGCCACGGAGGATGACGACCGGAAGGCGCGAGGTCTTTTTCATAATAAGTCCGCTCGCGGCGGCAATTTCGTCAGCGACGGCGAGAACCGTCGCCGAAAGGTCCTTGCCGTTGTCGTCGGTGCTTCCCCTGAAATCGATCAGCGGGGCGATTCCGGCGACACCGATCGCGACATTTGTTAGCCCTTCGCGCCAGGCACGTCCAAAAGTATCTGTAATGATGACGGCGACGCGTGTTTTAATCATATCGAGCAGTTGCGCTCTGATCTGTTGCGCGGAATGATCGGGATCGATCGGCAGCAGAGAGACCCATTCGTCGCCAACTACGTTAGATCTGTCGACGCCGGCATTGGCGCAAATGAACCCATGCCGTGTTTCAGTGATCAGAACGTGGCGATCGATTCTGATCAGCGAGGTCGATTCTGATAGAATTGTTTCGATAAGGCGGGGGTCGCGACCCTGAAGGGCGGCAATTTCGACCGCTTGCGGGGTCGGTTCTATCGTTCTCAAATCGACGAGGCGGTTCTCTGATTTTGAGACGATCTTCTGCGCGATGATAATCACATCGTCCTCGCACAGATTGAGTCCAATACTTCCAGCCGCCGCCAGAATGGTTCGGGCGAGATCGTCACCGGGGAGGATTTCAGCGATGCCGGGAACCGGGATTAGTTGAATCGAAGTGGTCAATGAGTTTGATCTCCGCGCAGGCTTCTCAAACAGGGCGAATAATTCAGGGGCGAACAGGTCAGGTGCCAACAGACCAATGGGACAAGACGATGATGGCAAGGATCATTATCACACTGTTGATTTTTCTCGCGTTGTCCGACAATGCTGATCTCCCCGCCAGCACCGCGTCACTGCCAGCTTCGGGGGAGAATTCTCTCTCCCGTTCCATCGACACCGTCGAATCGACCGGCAGGCTGACAGCTCAGCAGATCATCGATCGCCTCGGTGATGCGAGCCGGCTACGCGAAGCGCGACTGCGCCGCTATTCGGTGCCAAGCCTTTATCGTGTCACGACCGGCGACGGAGAGGTACTCGCCGAAGTCAACGCTGTCCTTCATTATCGCGCACCGGGAACGAAGGAGTTTACCATCGTTTCCGAAAATGGTTCAGAGGCGGTTCGCAACCGTGTTCTCAAGCCGCTGATGGATGTTGAGGTCGAAACCGCTGTCGGGAAGAGTCGGCTCGCCGGATCGATCATCCCCGCCAACTACTATTTCCAGTTACTGGGCGAGGAGACGATCGATTCGCATCGCTGCTATCTGCTTCAGGTCAACCCGAAACGGGCGGACAAGTACCTTTTCCGGGGCAAAATCTGGATTCACGCGACGGAGTTCTCGATCGTGCGGATCTCCGGACAACCAGCCCGAAGCCCCTCCTTCTGGATCAGCAGGATCGATTTTACAAGAAACTACAGGAAAATCGGCGATTTCTGGCTTCCTGCCCGAAACGAATCGCAGACACAAGTACGGTTCTTTGGTCGGAATATCCTGACAATCGATTACGGAATCTATGATATGT
>JBEIMN010000172.1:0-6511 GCA_040378705.1 Acidobacteriota bacterium | reverse complement strand
GTGCATCGAGGTCTCGGGCCTCCGCGTTCGGCTGACCGAACGCGAGATATTCCTTTAACTGCTATTTGCCGGGTATCGCAAGACGGATGGGACAACTGGAAATGGCTTTCGTCGAGTCTTTGATATCAAAACTTCGGATCTCGAGTGGGTCTTTCGTATGGTGACTCGTGAGCGTGGTGAAGAGATCGGACTTGAAGAGAGCGAATCGTATCCGCGGTTCAATTTCCTGAAGATTCTGGCGGATCAGCTCTCGAGCGTCAAGAAAGAGGACCGCGACGATGTGGTGAAGGTCTTCCGGGAGATTCGGTCAAAGATTAACCAGAAGATCAAAAAGAGTGGAATTCCGATCAAATATCAGCTTGCATCGAATGGCGAGCGGGGATCGATAAGCTACGGGATAAATATCACACCCGATCAGATCGATTTGAAGATCGATTCTGACTTTGTCAAAACCAGTGGCGAAGATTCGCCCTGAGGAAGCACGAAGAGACCGATCACAAATTGCCAGTTACCGATCCCTCTCCTGCCGGAGGGCCTGCCGGAGGGCCAGCCGGAGGGTCGGATCTTCGATGACGCTGGCCGGGGCCGGCGGCGGGGATTGCGGCTCGGGTGGCATCTGCGGAAGTGGTGGTGGTGCGTCATAGCCTGGCGATGGCGCCAACAACTTCTCTTTCCGCGGGGCGAGGAAGATTCCATTGAAGAGGTGTGCGACTCCGGTCGCGACGGGGATCAGCCCAAGAACCCAGAGATAACGGATCATCATAACCAGGCCGACAACCTCGTGTCCAGACTCGACGAGAATGATCCGCTCGATACTCTCGGCGAGTCCGGAGGTCGTGAATTTGTTCAGTAAAAATGCCCACGCGCCAACTATCGCCGCGCCGTTAAAGAGTGCAAGGGCCGCCTTCTGCAGGCTATATTTGCGCGAGTGTGCGACCTCAACATTGCGGAGTGCGCGCTCGACTTCGCGCGACAGATCCTGAAGCGAGATTCCTGATTGGGGCGTGGTGGGAACAGGCTGGGAGTAGCGTGAAGTTCCACGGAGGGCGCTGGTCGCCCCTTCAAACCCGGAGCGCAGATTCGAGCCAAGCTCCCGCAGATCGCGCTTCAACAGCTCAAAGTCGAGCGGGCCTCGCTTGCCATCGAGCGCGTCGAGGATGACTCCGAGGTTCATGCCGCAACTTTTGCAGAATCGCTGACCCTCTATTGCCGTGCTGGCGCATCTTGGACAGTACATATTTCCCTCCCCAACCGATCTATCTTATTTGCACCGACCTTGTACGACCAGAGTGGGATCGAAGTTCTATCGCTTTTTCACGCTCTTTGCCGGTCTGACATAGCTGGCGCGAACAACGGTCTTGATATTGCCGCGAACGTGGAAATCGCCCTCGATCGAAAGTTCGAGCGGATCGCAGACGCGAACCAGATCATCGAGGATCTGGTTGACGACGTGTTCGTGGAATATCTTCACTTCGCGGAACGAGTTGATGTAGAGTTTGAGTGACTTGAGCTCGATACAGCGCCGGTTTGGCACGTAGTTGATATTTAGCGTCGCGAAATCGGGAAAGTCGGAAAATGGGCAGATCGCGATGAACTCTGACGAGGTGAAATTGATCTCAATTCGTCGACCGGGATATTCATACTCGAAGGAGTCGAGCGGATAGAGGTTCATCTCTGCCTGCGGAGTCGATCGAATCTCGATCTTCGCTTCGGGAGTGATCTCGCGGATGGCCGGGAGATTCTGGCTTCTCTTCTTTTTGCTGGACATAGTTTTATGTGTGACGTTAGGACCGGGTTCCGGTCTGAAGTTCCCTGACGATATCGGCGGCGATGCGTCGTGCATCTTCGAGTTCTTCCGGAGCAAGGGAGATGGCGGCGACAACCGCGTGGCCACCCCCTCCGTGCCGTTCACAGATGGCGGCAAGGTCGTGTGTCCGCGGGTGCTGTGCCCAGGGGTTCGAACCGACCGAAATTTTTGAGCGGAAAGAAGACTGGCTGACACTGACGCTGTAGGTGACTTCGGGATGAAGATAGTAGGGGATGAACTTGCTGTACCCTTCCATATCCTCACCGGCGACGTCAAAGAAGACGACCGGGCCAATAATTTTCGCACTCCGCCTTATGATATCGATTGCCCGCTGGTGGCGCTGAAAGAGTGGATCAATCCGTTCACGGACGTAAGCTGAATTGGCGACATCGGGGAGCGGGTGAACCTGAAGGTCACGAATGATGCGCTCGATCAGGCTCTGATCACGATCGGATTCGATGACCATCGCCAGCCGCAGGGCGTCTTCCTTCATCAGAACCGGCTGCGCGGCCGACTGATAAAGGGCGCCATCGATCTTGTTGGCCCATTCGATCAGCTCGCGCATCGGTTCGATATTGAAGCCGAAATGGGTCGCGCCGGTATCGGCGATGAATTTGGTGCAGGACTTATAGCTGGCATCAAGAAATTTTCGCCCGCTCGTGTCGGCCCTGAAGTGTGATTCGTCTTCGGTTGTCAGAAACGCGCTCTTGTGATGATCGAACCACCAGGTGAGACGCGGTGAGTTACTGTATTTAAAGTCGACGATTGCGTTCTCGTCACCGTCGAAGGCATCCTCATCGAAGAGGGCTCCGGCACGGTGCATCATTGGCTGAAAAGTGCGGTCCCAACCGGGCTGGAGCCGCTCTTCGTAAAGACGGGAGAAGACAGCCGCGGAGGAGACGCCATCGAAACAGTTTCCGTGGTAGCAGATCTTGAGTAGACTCATGCGATATCAGGCTTGGATGCTGAGTTGTTTTCGGGTTCTCCAGTCGAATTGACGGCGCTCGCTGCCGACTGAGAGCAACCAGACATCATAGCGATCACAATGGCTTCACGCAAGTCTGGCAAGCATGAAATCACAGCGAAGTCCGGCCGGAAACTGTCGGCCAGTGGCAGCCGAGGTGGTGGCAGATCTCCGCTGATTAACACTCACCGGGCCGGTTGACTCACTCCGATGGTTTATGATCATATTTTCTGTTTGGAGCGCAGGAAAGGGCTTTACTGACCAACTGACAGAGACCACAATCAGCAGAGCGTCCGTTTACACTGAATGGTCGAATGGGCAGGTCGAATGGGCAGGTCGAATGGGCAGGTCGAATGGGCATGAGGATTTGACTACTTGCCTGACACCCGGAATGAACTTGTCGACCATATTGAATGCAAAGTAGATGAGGGAGCATGGAGAAGAAAATAGTAACACTGATCAAGGGAGACGGGATCGGGCCGGAGATCTCGGATGCGGTAATGGAGATCTTCGAAGCGGTTGAGCTACCGATAATTTTCGAGGAGGCGGAAGCCGGGCTGAAGTGCGTCGAGAAGTATGGCAATGGCGCGCCACAGGAGACGCTCGAGGCGATTCGCCGGAATAAGGTCGCGCTGAAAGGACCAACGACAACACCGGTCGGAGGTGGCCACAAGAGCGTCAACGTGACGATCCGCAAGTCGCTCGACCTCTTCGCCAATATGCGCCCGGCGAAGACGCTGCCAGGTGTCAGAACGCGTTACGACAATGTCGACCTGATTCTTGTTCGTGAGAATATCGAGGACACGTATGGCGGAATCGAGCACTGGCAGACGCCGGATGTCGCGCAGTGTCTGAAGGTGGTGACTCGTCCGGGTTCGCTGGCGATCGCGCGTTACGCGTTCGAGATGGCTCGTTCGATGGGACGGAAGCGACTAACCTGCGTCCACAAGGCCAATATCCACAAGATGTCGGACGGGCTCTTCCTCGACTCGTTCCGCGAGGTTGCCGAGGAGTATCCGGACATCCAGTCGGACGATATTCTGATCGATAATGCTTGTATGCAGCTGGTCTCGCGCCCGGAGCAGTTCGACGTCATGGTATTGCCGAATCTGTATGGCGATATTGTCAGCGATCTCTGTGCCGGGTTGGTCGGAGGGCTTGGTGTGGCGCCGGGTGGGAATATCGGAGTCGACCGGGCGGTCTTCGAAGCGGTTCACGGGAGCGCGCCGGACATTGCCGGGCGCGGAATCGCCAATCCGACGGCGATGCTCCTCTCGGCCAATCTGATGCTCTATTATCTTGGCTATGCGGAGTCGGCCCGCCGGATCGAGACGGCGATGAAGGCGGTGCTTGCGGCCGGGATCAAGACGCGCGATCTGGGCGGATCGGCATCGACCCAGGAGTATACACGGGCGATCATCGAGGCGTTGCCACCCCAGGAGATGCCGGTGGGGCCGGCCTTTGCCCCATCACGCGGCGCGTTTGCCCATCGCGAAAGCGAGCGTGAACACGGCGACTGGACGCTCCAGGGAGTTGACGTCTTTGTCCGTAATCAGGGGATGCCAACGCCACCGGCGAAGGTCGGGAATCTTGAGCTCTCGCTGATCTCGAATCGTGGGACGAAGATCTATCCGGGACCAACGCCAGACATCTACCTTGTCGATCAGTTCCGGTTGCGCTACAAGTCTTCCGAGTCGGTCAGCAACGATGATATCTACAAGCTGCTTGGCGAGATCAGTAAGCAGTATGAATGGATGCACATCGAAAAGCTCCACCACATTGATGGAATCGCGATGTACAGCAAGGCGCAGGGAGAGTAGTCTGACGACTGGTCAACGCAATAGTCAGCAGGGGGCCCGGATCGATCAAAGTTCGATCCGGGTCTTTTCTTTATTGGGGTAATCGCATTATCCTGACGCTTCGCATCACCGATCAGGATTCGACTCGACGCGACCAACCCGGAACGTTCGTGGCTGGGTGTTTCATCGTAGCGGCATCGAGGTTTATCCATTCTTCGAGAGGACTGAAAACATGAAGAGATCTGAGTTGTCGTGGAGTCGCCTGGGCCTCGTGCTGTTCGTGGTCGTGCTGCCGCTGTTCAGTCTGCCAGGGATCAGGAGTGAAGGGCACCAGCAGGGTCTAAAAGAGCTTGCCAGGCAGGTAATCTCGCAGACTGACGGGACGATGCAGATTCGCGGGCTCGAGCGGCCGGTGACAGTGATCCGTGATGAGTGGGGAGTGCCGCACATCTATGCTGAAACTCAGGCGGACCTCTTCTTTGCGCAGGGATTTGTCGCCGCGCAGGATCGGCTTTGGCAGATGGATCTGTGGCGACGGATTGGCGAGGGAAAGCTGGCGGAGGTGATTGGGCCGGCGGCGGTTGAGCGTGATCGCTTCGCGCGACTGCTGCGGTATCGTGGCGATATGGAAGCTGAATGGAAGAGTTATGCGGCGGATGCGAAACCGATCATCGAGTCATTCGTGCGTGGGGTGAACGCCTGGATTGCGGAGAGTGGTGATCGCCTGCCGATCGAGTTCCAGCTTGCAGGCTATCGTCCGGAGCCGTGGACGCCGGAAGTCTGCCTGACGCGGATGGCAGGATATGTCATGACACGCAATGCGACGATGGAAATTTTGCGTGCGCAGCTCGCATCGCGGTTCGGAGTAAAGTTTGTCGACGATTGGGTCGAGGCCGATCCGCCGCGCCGTCTCGAGATTCCGGGCGGGCTCGACCTTGCCGGGATTGAACCACGCATTCTGGCGGCGGCCAACTCGGCAAGTGGGCCGGTGACCTTCAATCCAAGTGATGGCAGCAACAACTGGGTGGTCGATGGGACGATGACCGCGACCGGCAAGCCGATGCTGGCGAACGATCCGCACCGGACGATCGCCCTGCCGAGCCTTCGTTATCTGGTCCATCTGGTTGGACCGGGCTGGAACGTAATTGGGGCGGGCGAGCCGACGCTGCCGGGGGTTGCGGCTGGTCACAACGAAAGAGTCGGTTTTGGTTTCACGATCGTCGGAATCGATCAGCAGGACATCTATGTCGAGGAGATCAACCCGGCCAATCCGACGGAGTATCGTTATCGTGGGCGTTGGGAAAAAATGCGGATCGAACGGGAGCGGATCGCGGTCAAGGGTGAGGCACAGCCGCGCGAGGTCGAGCTGAAGTTCACGGTTCACGGCCCGATCATTCACGAGGACGGGGGGCGCCACCGTGCTTATGCGCTGCGCTGGGTTGGGAGTGAGCCGGGAACGGCCGGGTATCTGGCCTCGCTGACACTCAACCGGGTACAGAGTTGGCCGGAGTTTCTGAAGGCGATGGAACGGTGGAAGGTGCCGTCGGAGAACCTGATCTACGCCGATGTTGACGGCAACATCGGATGGGTTGCAGCGGGGCTGACCCCGATCAGGCGCAACTGGTCGGGGATGGTGCCGGTTCCGGGTGCATCGGGTGAATTCGAATGGGACGGATTTCTGCCAGTGAAGGATTTACCGCAGAGCTTCAATCCGGCAAAGCATTATGTCGCGACCGCCAATCACAATATTCTCCCGCCAGGTTATGGCAAGCAGATTGGCTATGAGTGGGCGAGTCCAATCAGGTATCAGCGAATCGACGAAGTGCTGCGCCGACCGGGGGTAAAGTATACGGTTGACGATTTCAAGCGGCTCCAGCACGACGAGCTCTCGATTCCGGCGCGCCAGTTGATTGCCGTCCTCCGGGAGGCACGCATCGAGCG
>JBEIMN010000171.1:0-6517 GCA_040378705.1 Acidobacteriota bacterium | reverse complement strand
GCGGGAGATCGACTCTTCTTCTTTGTTGTTTCGCGCCGCGCTTTGCGCTCGTTCCATTTCGTCGGCGGCCTGATTGAGACGGTTGCTCAGATCGGTCATCTGCGGATCGCGCCGTTGACGCGAGAGCTTCTCCAGTTCGCGGGCCGCCTTCCGGGCCTCCTCGATCATCTGCTGCTGGCGACCCCCGCCTCCTCCGCCACTGGCAGACTGGTTTCGGGGAGCCGATCGCTGTCGCTGCTGCTGTTCGATTTCGCGCTGCATTCGTTTTGAAAGCTCCTCGAGCTTCCGTTTCGCTTCATCCTCCTGCTGTTGTCCCTGCGACTGCTGTTCGCGCTGGAGGGTCTCGTACTGATTTTTCATCTTGTCGAGCTCGAGTTCAAACAGGTCAGCCAGATCCTGGGCCTGCGATTGGCCGCCGCCACCGCTGCTCTGTTCCATCGAGACCTGAACCTCACGAAAGACGGCATCGGCACGCATGAGCTGCTGGAGGGCACGTTGTTCGGGGGGAAGTGCAACGACTGACTGGCGTCCGCGCAGACCGGTCGCGGCTGGTTCCATCTCCTTTGTCGCCTGTGTGATCAGCTCGACGAGCCGGGCGAAATCCTTCTGCTGCCCGATCTGTGAGCCAAGCCGTCGTTTGATCCGGTCGACGACCTCGATCGCATCGGCCTTCAGTTTCTCCTGGGCGAGGGCGACTGTGTCATAGTTTTCAGACTTCTGCTTTTCGTCGTATCCCGTCTCCTCGCGGTTGATTCGGAAGGTGGCGGCGACGATATCCTTCTGCCGTTTCGTCAGGGCCTGTGGCTGCTCACCGCTGCCGGCGGGGCCAGATCCGTTCTGCTGCGATTGCTTGAAGTCCTTCTCGAAGGGCTTGATTTCGATGAAGTAGATGTCGCTGGTCGTCTCGTTGCGGGCATCGCGTGCCCGGGCATAGTATGAGACGAGATCGCCCGCCACGAGTCCATACTCCTCGAGAAAGAAGGTGTGTGACCCGGCAAGAGATCGTTGCGATTCGCCGCGCACCTTCTGCAGATCGATCTTCTTCTCTTCGCCGCCATTGATCGAAAAATGGAGGTCGAGACTGGTCACGCCGTAATCGTCCTCGGCTTTGGCGAGGGTGAAGATCTCTTCGACGCTTGTCGCGCGCGCATCGCGGCCTGGTTTCTCGAAGGTGACGACAGGCGGACGATCGGCGAGGATCAGGATGTCATACTCGTTTGAGCCATTGTAGGTTTCGCCATCGACGCTGGTCAGTTCGATATGGTAGGTAGTTTCAGCCGAGACCTGGATCGTGCCGGAGAAGGTGTTGTCGGCCCCGCGCTCCATTTCAATTCGGGACCCGCTGGCAAGCACGATTGTTGCAGACCGGGCAGGCCCGCTGAGTATTGCCCGGAGCGTGACGCTTGTTCCGGCTGGAACCGAGATCTCCGGCGCGTCCTCGAGCTGCTTCTCGCCGAGGCCGGTGTAGGCAGGGAAGACCTGTCGCTGGTCGATCCGTTTGACGAGCGGGCGATCGACGACCGTCAGGCGGAAGACTTCGGAGCGACAGCCGGGTGCTTCGATGAAGTATTCCGTATCGTTCTGGAGGTTGAAGAGCTGATACTGAAAATCCTCCGCCTTGCGTCCCGGCTCCATCGGCTGGCCGATCCACTGGTCATCGCCTGAACCGGCGCGGCGGTAATAGAATGTCACCTCAGTGGCGGAAAAATTTATCAGGCGGGCGACGATTCGCTGGTCGGTGCCGCGTGCGACCCGACCGCCCTCCGGCTTGACCTCGATCCGCAGGGCGTTCGAAGCCGCGACGCTGCTCGCCGGCGCGACAAGTTCGGCGACGCCGACTCTGACCTCGCGCGGGCCGTGGAGGATGACGCCGACAAAGCAGAGAAGGGCGGCGATTGCCGCTGCCGCCCAACTCAGGATTCGCTTCTTCGGAACGACGAGATCCCGGTCGATCCCGGTGGCATGCGTGTCTGCATCATCGAGCAGTCGGTCGATTATCGATCGCTCCGAGGGGGGGATGGCCCGGTTATTCAGCTCTTCCAGCGCTTCGATGGCGGTCACGAAGCGGTCGTCGATCCCCGGAACACGCTCCTCGATCAGTCGCGCGAGCTGGCGCGTCGTGACCTTCCGGCGGAGTGGCCGCCAGAGCAGCACGTAGGCGAGTGACGCGATGATGGTGACAGCAAAGAGCCGCAGTGCGTTGACGGTCCACGGACTGTAGCGATACCGATAGGCGGCAAGTCCGGTGATCAGGATTGTCAGGGCGACGGTGGCGACTGTCAGGGCGATGCCACGCAGCCAGGTCAGCAGGTTGCGCCGACGGCGCACCTCGTCGATGATGCCTGTCAGCCGATGGCCCTTCACGCTTTCACTAACGCTCATCTCTCTCTCCATTCACGACTCCACTATCGTCGATTCTTTTACCACCAAAGAGTTACCGGGGTTGAGCTGGACGAGTATTTGCTGAAACCAACCGCTATTGGCTGCAAAATTCACTCGCCGGATCAATTTCACGAGCTACCGTGAAGTCTGGTCAATTATTTTCGCGAGGCGGATTCGGCGCGCGATGATCCCCTCAGTGATGAACAGAAGCAGGGCGGCGATCAGCAGGTAGAACCAGATCCGCTGCCGGGATTCAATTTCAATGCCAGTTTGCTTCTCACCCGTTTGCTTGCCGGCCTCGGATTCCGGTGCCGTCCCGGCCTGTTCGCCACCCGGCGGGGCCGCACTCAGGGTGGCCATCAGCGTTGGCGCCTCGATGCGAGCCAGATCACTCTCTCTGCCCGGTATGTTGACGGCGAGCAGTTCAGAGCTTTCAGGATAACGGAGTCGGTAGAAGCCCGGTTCGAGAGGTGTCAGCACCTCGCCATCATTGCGTGTGTTGCCCGACGCCGGAAGCCGGACTCCACCCGGGGTATCGATCAGCGGTGGCTGGCCCTCTGTCGTCCGTCGAAGCGGGACTGGCTGGCCGACGAGGTGCCAGGCTGGCAATTCGCCTTCGACAAGGTAGCGTGTCATCTGCCGGATCAGCGGCAGATAGCTCGGCTTCAATGGAAGATCGGTCCACGAGGCGTCGAGCGTCGTCGTCAGCAGCAGGATCTTACCGCGGCCACTTGCCGATTCGATCAGCGCCGCCGCGCCATCTTCGTAACGCGCCAGAACGACCGCCTGTTCCGAAGCCGCGACACGTCGATAGCCATACATCTTCGCCGCGGGAGGACGCCCGCTCTCCTGAAATGGTTCGAAGATGGCGTGATCGGGCTTGATCTCACTCAGCACGACATATCCGCCTCGCAGCTCCGCCGCTCCTTCAAGCCTTACCCGCAGCGCCTGTTCAAATGCCCGGTTGAAGCCATTCGCTTCGGTCGCTTCGGTGTGCGCACCGGCGGCGATGATCAGTCCCGTTCCAGCGCTGACCTGCCGGAGTATCTCCGTCGCCAGCACCGGGCTGATCGTCGCGTCGTTAATTATAATCAGTCGATAGGCGGCGATCTCCGCCGGGTTGACCCCGCCGGCGCTCTTCACTTCAACCTCAAAAGGGTTGTTCTCGCCGGTGGTCAGAGCATTTTTGAGGTAGAAGCTCTCACTCTGATTACGGCTCGCCGTCTCGATGATCAGCGCCTTCGACTTTACCGCGCGTCGCAGGCTGAAGACGAAGCTGTTGTCGGCTGGAAAGTTGTCACCCTCGACCACGATCTGGCAAAGATTCTGCCCCTCGTTGAGGTTGAAGCCGGTGAATTCGACCGTTGCCGCGTCGCGTGCCGCGATTCTGACGACGCGCTTCTCGACCGTCCGATCGTTCAGCCGCAACTCGACCCGCACCCCGTCCACGGGCTCCGGGCCAAAATTCTCGATTCGTGCCGCGACACGGTCGGTATACTTTGGCTGATAGATCACCGGCGTCGCATTCAACCCGGTGATCGCCAGGTTGGCGCCTTCACGCGATCCGATATCGACCGGAACGATGGTGATCCCGCGGCCGGGATGATAGCCGGAGGGCCCATTGGCCGCCGTTCCAGCCACCAGTTTGCCAACCATTTGGCCCACCAGTCCGGTCGCCGCTGTCGCCTGGAAGTCCGTCACGAGGTGTATACGCTTCTCCGCCGCCGGAAAATCGCGCAGCAACGCTTCCGCCGCCGCCAGCGCCTGAGCGTAATCGGTTGCCCGGTACCCGGCGGCAACCTCTCCAAGCCGTGCATTCAGCTCGACCACGTTCGACGTCGGTCGGCTCGCCACCTGATAACCATCATCGAAAAGAACCAGTCCACGGCTCACGTTTGAACCGTCACCCGCGCCGTTGCCGATAATTGACCGCGCCCTTGCCACCGCACGCTCGAACCGATTGTCGAAGCGCATGCTGAATGAACGGTCGAGCAATACCACTTCCGCCCGTCTGCGGTCTCCCAATCCGGCCCCACCAGATTCGAAATAGGGCCGGACAAAGGCCAGTACCAGCAGCAGCAGCGCGAGCAAGCGGAGTATCAGCAGCAGGATATTCCGGAGGTGGCGTCGGCGAACCGTTCGCTGCGGAACTCTCCGCACGAACATCAGCGACGGAAACTCGACCCGCGGCGCGCGTGAACGTCGAACCAGATGGACGACGATCGGCACCGCCGCCGCCGCCAATCCCAGCCAGAATAGTGGTGTCAGAAAGGACATTGTAATCTCTCACCAATCCCGCACATGCCGCTATTGCCGTGCCCGCCGGGCAAGAAAGCTGTATAGCGCGTGATCGAGTGGCTGATCGGTGGTTAGCAGCTCATAGTCGATTCGATTGCGGGCCATCCCGTCACGCAGGCGGTCGATATGCTCACCAATCGCCTTTCGATAACCGTCCCCGAGCAGCTCCGGCAGGACGTGTATCTGCTCCGCCGTCTCCGCATCCTCGAGCATGACCGGCTCGTCGAACCTGAATTCGAGCTCATTACGATCGAGCAGATGAAAGACTATGACATCATTTCCACGGAAACGGAGATGCTGCAACGCCTCGATCAGATCGTCCGGCTCGTCATAGAGGTCGGAGATGACGAGTACGATCCCGCGGCGCGTGATCCGCTCCGCGGCTTCATGGAGCACCGACGAGAGCTTCGTCTCATTGCCGGCCTCGAGCTGCTCCATGTGGCCAAATATCGCCCGCATGTGCCCGGTTCGGTTGAGCGCCGGAATCTGTGTTCGGACCTTCTCGTCGAAGGCGATCAGCCCGACCGCGTCCTGCTGCCGGTTGGCGAGGTAGGCGACTGCCGCCCCGACAAAACGCGCATACTGCAGCTTGGTCACCGGTCCCGAAGTGTAGCTCATGGACCCGCTCGCGTCGATCAGCAGATGAAGCTGCGCGTTAGTGTCCGCTCTGTACTTTCTGATGTAGTAGCGGTCAGTCCTTCCGAGCAGCTTCCAGTCGAGGTATCGCAGGTCATCCCCCGGCATATACTGCCTGTACTCGGCAAACTCGGTCGAAAAGCCGGTGTACGGCGACCGGTGGAGCCCGGAGATGAACCCCTCGACGACTGTTCTGGCCAGAAGCTCGAGCGAGGAGATGCGTCCCAATACCTCCGGATCGAGGAATCGGGTTGTCCCGCCGCCACTCGCGCCGGCACCACCGGGCGGCGTCGACGCCTGTGACCCCGCTACGGATTTATCCGTGCCAGCATTGCCGGCATTGCCAGTATTGCCAGTTGTGCGCGCTCTCTTTTTCCACCACATGATTTATAAATGCCGTTTTGCGTTGTCGTGAATTTGCGACAAACTATTTGAGACCGGAACCCGGCTCCGGAACCGCCTCGATCAGCCGCCGGATCACCTCGTCCGAATCGATCTTCTCCGATTCCGCCTGAAAGTTGAGCAGAATGCGATGACGAAGCACCGGCAGCGCCATCGCACGGATATCTTCACACGAGACATTGACCCGACCGTGCAGAATCGCACGCGCCTTGCCGGCGAGCACCAGGAACTGTGACGCACGCAGCGAGCCGCCCCAGGTGACCCAGCGGTTGATGAACTCCGGCGTCTGCGGGGTTCCCGGCCGACTTGTCCCGACCAGGCTGACCGCGTATCGTGTCACGGTATCGGCCGCCGGAACCTTCCTTACCAGCCGCTGAAAGGCGATGATCTCCTCGGCCGACATCATTCGCTCAAACTTCAGATCCTGTGGCGAGGTCGTCATTCGGACCACGGCGATCTCGTCCTCGACGGGCAGATACCCGATCCGCACGTTGAACATGAACCGATCCAGTTGCGCCTCCGGCAGCGGATATGTTCCTTCCATCTCGATCGGATTCTGCGTCGCAAGGACGAAAAACGGCTTCGGCAGCGGATAGGTCACCCCCTGAACCGTCACATTCCCCTCCTGCATCGCCTCGAGCAGCGCCGACTGTGTCTTCGGTGGAGTCCGGTTGATCTCGTCCGCCAGGATGATGTTGGCGAAGATCGGGCCCTTCTTGGGGGTAAACGCGCCGGTCTGCGGGTGGTAGATCAGCGTGCCGACAAGGTCGGCGGGCAGCAGGTCGGGCGTGAACTGGAT
>JBEIMN010000170.1:0-6580 GCA_040378705.1 Acidobacteriota bacterium | reverse complement strand
TCGCCGTCTCCGGGTCGGTCGGCCTGGTTGCTGGCGTCTATCCGGCCTGGCGCGCTTCGCGCCTCGATCCGATCGTCGCGCTTCGTTCGGAATGAGCCCGATAATTGATGTTAAAGAGGGGGGAGGGATCGAGCAATGAGATGGCATGACTTTCATCAGAATCTCTCCATGGCCTTCGACACCCTGCGTCAGAACAAGCTACGCTCGTTTTTGACGGTTCTCGGTGTAGTCGTTGGGACGATGACGGTGATCGTGATTGCCGCGCTCGTCTCGGGGATAGAGGAGCGTGTCGCGGGCGAGATCGAGGCTTTTGGTACCAATTCGATCTACGTCTTCAAGTTTGATCCGGGATTCAATTTCGATCTGTCGGCAGAGGATCGGATGCGCAAGCCGATTAGCGGTGACGATGCGCTGGCGATCGAGCAGGAGTGTCCGTCGATCATGAATGTTGCCGCCTTTATGTCTCCGGTCGATTTTCTGCAGGGGCCGATGGCCGATCGGGTCAAGATCCGTTACCAGGATACGGAGATGATCAACGCGACCGTCCAGGGCGTCTTCCCCACCTATTTCCGAATGGGCGTCGTCGAGGTGACAGAGGGACGATTCTTTACCGATGGTGAGAACACGACCCGGGCCGACGTCTGTGTCGTCGGGCGGGATGTCGCCAACACCATGTTTCCGAACCTGAACGCGATTGATAAAGAGTTGACGATCAATGGTCGCAACTATAGGGTGATTGGGGTTCTCAAGACCCGTGACAGCTTTCTGCAGCCGTCGGACGATCCGGGGAATGAGAACAAAGCGGTCTACATTCCATATCTGACGATTCGAAAGATCTATCCGAACGTCAAGGAGAATTTCGTGATCGCCCAGGCGGTTCCGGGAAGAGTCGATGTCGCGGTCGATGAGATTCGGCAGCTTCTGCGGAAGCGGAGGAAAGTGGCGTGGGACAAGCCGGACAATTTCGGTATTCAGACTTCTGATGGCATCGTTAAGCAGTTCAAGTCGATCACTGGTGGGATCTTCCTGCTCATGGTCGCGATCTCGAGTGTTGGTCTGCTGATTGGCGGCATTGGCGTCATGAACATTATGCTGGTCAGTGTCACCGAAAGGACGAGGGAGATCGGGGTTCGCAAGGCGATTGGTGCACGGCGACGCGATATCATCGTTCAGTTTCTGGTCGAGGCCGCAACCCTGACCGGGATGGGCGGGCTGCTTGGGGTACTGTTGGGCTGGTTGACGGCGGAGCTCGTCAAGCTCTTTTTGCCGACCTATGTTCCACTCTGGGCGCCGCTGGTTGGGTTCGGTGTCTCGGTCGGACTTGGGATCGGTTTTGGCCTCTGGCCGGCCTGGAAGGCGGCCCGGCTCGATCCAATCGAGGCCCTGCGGTATGAGTGACCAGCGGTATTACAAAAAATATCCGGCTTAAATTACCAGTTTTGTTACCAGACTTTTTTATTGGATCTGGGAGAGAGTTCAGAGAAAGTATGAAGGCAATGAAGAACAGGACACTATTAATCTTGATGATGGCGGTTATTGCCGTTGCTCCGCAGTTGGCGCGAGCACAGGCTAAACCTGCCAATCCGGCGCCTGCCAAGCCCACTTCTGGCCAGCCCGCAAGCGAGCGACCGCAGATCGATCGGCGGAAGCTGTCGCTGGCCGACCGGCCGAACCTGACGCTCGAGGATGTCAACACGGTGATTGGGATCGACAAGCGTGTGATCGTGATGATGGCGGCGCTCAACGTCGCCGGTTACGATTATGAATCGGGTGGGCGGGCGCTCTCGGTGATTCGTCAGCAGTTACGCGAAGACCTGAAGGGGATCAGGCCCGAGCTGGTGCAGCGACTTCGCTACCATTTCCAGTCGCACCGCAAGGGGCAGGCGGACGCGGCGGCAGTCGCTCCCTATTTGAGTCTCGCGCTTTCGATGACCGATCCACCAGCCTTTACGATCGATGTTGCGGCCGAACGGCTTCCGGAAGATGTGCGCGCGATCACAGATTTTGCGCTGCTGCTGGAGGAGTTCTATCGCGAGACGGGCTTTTCGAGGTTGCTGCCAAAGTATATCGACTCCTACATCAAGGTGGCGGAGACCTATGGGCCATCGGCCGGACTGGCGCTTGGAACGGTGCTCAGTGTTACCTCCATACCGAGCCGGTGCTCGAGTTGCCGCCACTCTATGTTTCACGCCGAATCCCACAGAAGCCAAAGAAGGGTGAGAAGATCGAGCCGCTGTCGATTCCGAACCGTATTCGACAGTTTGTCATCCTGCCGGATCTGCTCAACGCGACAGGAGCCGCCAATCTGAGGATTGTCCGTGACACATACTATCTGCTGCTCGGCCCGACGACTGAGCCGAATGTCGAGGCGATGCGCCGTTCATTCATCGCCTTTGTCATCGATCCGCTGACTGAGCGTCAGATCAGGGAAGTTGCCGCGGTAAGAGATGATTTGAAGAAGCTGATGGAGTCGCGAGGTGAGCGGCTTGATCAGGAGTATGCGCAGCGGAGCGCCTATTTTCTGATCACAGATTCGCTGGTTCGGGCGACCGATGCACGGATGGATGTCGTCGGCCTTGCCGCGCGCCGTCCCTCAACGGAGGATGACGCGCTTTATGACCTGAGTCTGGGTTACGACCGTGGGGCGGTTCTCGTCTACCATTTCTATGATCAGGTCAAGGCTTATGAGGCGGTCGGAGTCAACGTCCGCGACTACTTCCCAAGCCTGCTCAAGGGGATAGATTTTGGGCGCGAGGGTAATCGGCTGACTGAGTTTGCGACGCGCCTTGAGCGTGTGAAGAAGCTGCGGACAGAGGCGACGCTTGCCCCGGCCCCAACCCCGACGATTGGAAACGCCGATGAGAAGCTCGTCCGGCAGATCATTGACGCCGATCGTTTGATGAAGGCCCGGAGTTATGACAGCGCGCGGCTGCTGCTCGAGACCGCGCTGCGTGAGCATCCGAACAATGCCCGCGTGCTTTTCGGCCTGGCAGAGGTTGGCAGCAAGCAGGCGACGAGCCTCGATGACGCTGATCGCGTCGAGGAAGCGCTCTTTGCCTCCGTCGAATATTACCGCCAGTCAGCGGGCAACGCTTCGACAGAGACCGAGAAATGGCTTTCGCAGCGGTGCTATGTCGCGGCGGCACGGATTCTCGACTTCATTGCCGAGAACAATCCCTCGCTTGCACAGAAACTGTCGGCCGATGCGCTGGCGGCTTACGAGGCGGCGATCAGGATCGGTAAGGTTGAGGGTGGAGCTTTCGATGAGGCGGAGAAGGCGCTCCGTGAGCGCGGGCTGAAATCGAAGCCCCAGTAAGGCTGGCAGCTTTAGTCTCTGGCGACGAGCACGATAGCTTAATCGCGAAAAAGACCAAAAGCAGCCAGAAGAAGCCAAAAGCAAGAAGAGAGGCCGGTGGCGATCATTCGTCACCGGCCTCTCTTCTATTTCTTTTCACCGAAGACGCTCTGGTAGACGTGGATGGCCTCATCCTCGGAGGGAAGTCGCAGATTGTCCGTGAAGCGGTTCATAAAGCTGAAGGCGCCGGTCTGAAGGACGACTTCGAGTGCGCCGTATTCGCCGAATTCGGCACTGAGTGCGGCAAAGTCACGATCGGTGATCGAGGCTGGAGCGGCGGTCAGTTGGCGTGCGAATGAGACGGCGACGCGTTCACGCGCGGTTAGTGCCTGGTCATCCCGGCGCATGGCCAGCAGTTTTGCCGGATCGACGCCGAGTCGCCGCAGTCCGACGATCTGGTGGACGGTGCAGTAGCGGCAGCCATTGGCCATCGAGACGGCCAGTGACACCTGAAGCTGAATTTCACGACCGATCCGGGAGCCGTTTCTGACAGCGGTGCCATAGATTCGCCACGCTGACTGGAGGTTGGGAACGCGCATCATCGCCCGCTGTGAATTGGCGATACTGAGTCCGAGCCCGGTGCTGCGCGTTGCCGGATCCTTGGCAGCGCTGTCGGCGGCCACTACCGCTGTCATCTCCTCGTCTGAGATCAGCCCGATTCGTGATTGCGTCAGCACACTCCGCTCAATTTTGGGGATCTCCGGCTTCGATTGCGGGTCGAGGACCCAGCTCTCGACCGGCAGATTGAGCGCTTCGCAGAAGCGTGTAAAGTAGTTAAAGAAGCAGACGACCATCGTCAGTTCGACGATCTGCGAGTCGTTGAAAGATTGGCGGGTGGCGGAAAACCGGCGATCATTGATCCCGTGGATGTCACGGGTCAACAGATCTGCGTAACGAATCGCTGACTGCTCGGCGGTCGAAAGCGAGGTGATCTTCTCGTTTCGCATCGAGCCAAGCAGTGCTGCTCCACGCTCAGTTGACCGCAGCAGGCGTGCGAGATGGACGGCGACGTAGGGGCTGCGATTGATCTGTGCGACACGCATGCCCATCGCCAGCTTCGTCTCCGGCGCGACCGTTCCGCCATAAATAAAGGTTCGCACCATCCTCGCCATTGGCGCGGCGCCCTGCGGCATTACGGCGAAAGCACGCAGATAGTGCGGAATCCGCCCGCTTCCAGCCGGCTCGAGCGAAGCGAAATCGCCCGCTGGATCGGCCATTGGCAGCCGTGCCTTTGCGCCTGTCGACTCTGCACGGGCTCTCCCCGCCGCTTCGAGCTCGGTCAGTGAGGCGGCGGCCAGCGGTTTAACCGGCTGGGCAACTGGCACGATTCCTGACGCTATCACCAGTGTTGCCGCGATCAGCAGTTTTCTGAAAATCATGAACTATTCTCCATTAGGCATCAAAAAGTCAGGCGCAGACTCCCCTGGAGTGTGCGCGCATCGTGTGCCTGGGTCGATTTCCCAAAAGACGCGAGTGAAAGGTCGGCGTTTGGCAGAAACAGATTGACGTTGTTCAGCGCGTTGAAGGCCTCGAATCTCAATTGGAGCTGAAGCCCTTCCCGGATCGTGATTCCGCGAGCAAGCGAGAGGTCGACGCTGGTAAAGCGCGGTCCGCGGAAAGTGTTGCGACCGAGCGTTCCATTCTGCCCGGGCGCCGGCGTCGGAAAGGCGCTTGCCGGGAAGAGGCCGGTCAGAAAGTCGCGCCGGCTGAAACTGGTCGCGATCGTCCCGGTTGCCGGGGCGTTAGGACGATCATAGAAACCACCGCCAACCGCTCCACCGCCGCCGTCCAGATTATAGTCACCGCCATTGTTCTTTCCGTTGACAATGCTCGACGGCGCACCATTCCAGACCGAAAATGGACGTCCCGACTGGGCGGAGAGGATTGCAGAGAACTGCCAGTCGCGGCTGAGCCTCCGCAGTTGACCCCGTTCTGTCCCGAGTCCGACCGGTGTCCACATCAGAATCCCGGCGGCACGATGTGGGATGTCGAAGAGCGAGAGCGCACGCTCGCAGCGCAGGCATCCGATATCCTGCGCGCCCTTGCCAGGTTCGGAGTTGTCCTGAAACTGGCCGGTCGAGGTGTCCGACGAAGTGTCGATCCATTTCGACCAGCGATAGTTGAGTTGAACCGACAGCCCACGACGAAAGCCGCGTCGCACCTCGGCTGTCGCCGCGTGAAAGTTTGAACTGACCCCATTCGTGACGAAGAGCAGCGTCCCAAAGTTGGCGTTGATACGGTCTTCACGTCCGTCGATCAGGTCACCGGCGAAGCGGTTGATGTCGTCAATCCGTTCGAGGTTGATGCCCGCTGTTCCCGTATATCCAAGTTCGACAATCCAGCCATTGATAAATTCACGCTGCAGATTGAGGAACCAGCTCTGACTGTACTGTGTCTTGATCGTCGGGTTGACGACGAATCCGGTCGGTCGGATCGGCGGTTCACCCGGACGGCTGATAACTCCACCCTGTGAATTGAGCCCGCGTGCAAACTCGGAATTGAACGGCACCGGATACCCATAAAGTATCTGGGTCCCGATCTTGTTGCCGGGCTGAATCACCCCCTGCAGCGCATCGGGCGGCAAGGCACGCGCACCGGCAATCGATTGCCCGTGATGAGGTTGATAGGCGATGCTCATTCCCGCTCTGATCGCCGATCGACCGTCACCGAATGGATCCCAGGCGAGGCCAATCCGTGGCGCAAGGTTGAGCCGCTGTGGCTGGTAGAGCCTGTCGACGCGCCCAACCACCGCGTTTGCCAGCCGCTCCCGAAAGGTGCCACCCGCACCGAAGATGAGCGATGAGAGCCGGCCATTTCGCTCCCGCACGTCGCTGAAATAGTCGTGCCGCAGCCCAAGGTTGAGCGTCAGCGACGATCCGATCTTCCAGTCATCCTGAATGAACAGGCCACTCTCGAATTGGGTGAAGTAGCGTGGAAAGCCCGTCGGCTGGCCGGTCGCCGGATCGACCGTCAGCGTCTGTCGAAACGGCTTGTCGGTCACGAAGTCGGCAATGTTCCGAAACGCAAAGGCGCCGGCCGTTGCCGGCCCGATCGACAGCCCCTTGAAGCCACGCCGTAATTCGCCGCCAAATCGGATGGTATGCCGACCGCGGTCAAGCGTCATCGTGTCGCGCAGCTCATATGTCCGCAGCTTTGTCCCCGTCCGGAAGACGTCACCAAAGGGCATCGTCAGCCCGGTGACGGTGATCTCCGGAACCACCGCCC
>JBEIMN010000169.1:0-6581 GCA_040378705.1 Acidobacteriota bacterium | reverse complement strand
GGGGGGTACCCATCCGGCCGAAGAAGGTCATCATTATCAAGGAGGACAACTAAGACATCTCAATGCCCACATCGCGCAGTGAGCCAAGCGTCGTCGAGCGGGCTCCAAGCAGCCGCATCTGCCCATCGCTGACAAAAGCGAGCGGCCGGCCGTGGGTCCCGACCTGAACGGTCGCGGAAAAATCGATCTCTGAATCTTCACCTGTCGTCAGCAGCCACATGTCTGTCAACCAGCCGTGAATGACCAGATTAATATCTTTTTTTGCACTGGAACGCTCGACGGGATGGATCGAACTCTCCCGGAGCACCTCCTGTTCGCCAATTCCACCGATGGCGGCAATGTTTTCGGCCTCGCTTACCTCATTCAACTCATTAGCTTTCTTGATCATCGTCTCTCCCTGCATCGTGGTGTCTACCTGATCGAGTCAATATGTCAATGAAAATCAATCGGTCACATCTTTAATGACAGGTCTCAGACGCAATCAAATTCCGGTAAGTTGCTTGCCGGTTAAAAGTTTTCATAATTTTCATCACGGAATCAAATTGGGGGCCTGGCATCAGATTGGAGGAACGAAGAGATTAACCCGATTGATCAATAGCGGAAGTTCGAACTTGACAACGCCGGGTGGTTCAATATGATTCAGTTGGCAGTTCCGGTCGCGTCAGCGGTCCTTTTCTCTCTTGGTCCAGGAGAATGCATGGGCAGACACATCGAACGTCAGGAGATTTTAATCACCCCGGAGGGGAAAGCGAAGCGCTGTTCGCCGACGCTTCGCGGGCTCAGCATCAACGTGACCGAATTGATCGCCAGGCGGCAGGTCGGATTGAAACAGACCAACATCGTCAGTACCAGCCACATCGATCCGCAAGAATTCCACGCGGGACGAAAGATTGAAGCGATCACGTCCAAAGCCGCCATCTCCAATCCAACCATATTGCAAGCTGACCGGCACCGCTTCGACCAGGCGGGGATCGAGCCCGGTCTGCAATTGAAGACCGCCTTCGCTGGTCTCGACGATACGCAATATGCCCCGCCTGACTGCCAGATGGCTTCCGGACCTGATCATATTATGGTGGTGGTCAACGGTTCGTGGGCCGTCTTTGACAAGGCAGGGCGCCAGCTTCTGCGTCGAAATTTTGCTGACCTCTTCGAGAGCCTGGCCGAAAATGCGTCGATTTATAAGCCGCGCGTAGTCTATGACCACTTTCGCGATGGATGGCTCATGGCGACCTGCGCGATGAGCAACGAACAGGCGCAGACACGAAAGCAGGCATGGTTCTTCCTTGCAGCTTCGCATGGGCCTGATCCGCTTGGTGACTGGTGGGTCTGGGCGATCGATACCAGATCGGATGAGAGCCAGCCCAACCTCAATCCCGACGCGCTGGGGCTGGCGGTCGATGCGACCTCAGTCTATCTGACAGCCAATATGTTCGCCGGAAGGGGGCAGTTTGCCTACGCGAGGCTGCGAGTCCTCTCAAAGAGTGACCTCCATGTCGGTGGAATGCTTCACAGCTGGGACTTCTGGCAGCTAAAAAACTTTGATGGGACGCCAAGCTTTGGAATCCAGCCGGCGCTCAATATGCGTGCACCGGAAGGCCAGTTTATGGTCAATGCAACGGCGGATGGTCAGAGCCTGACCCTCTGGAAAGTAGCGCAACGAGCACGGCAGGCACCGACGCTGACGCGAAAATCTGTACCGACGACACACTACAGTCTGGCGCCAAACGTCAGACAACCAAATATTGAACGTGAGATCGACACTGGGGACACACGTCTCTGCCAGGTGGTCTATCGGCATGGCCAGCTCTGGGCAGCCCATTCGATCGCCGTCAACTGGGGAGAGGGTCAGAATTTCGCCGGGATTCAGTGGTTTCAGATCAATACCAAAGCGGGCTTTGTGACGCAGCAGGGGATATTCGGAGCACCGGGCTATCACTATTTCTGTCCGGCGGTCATGGTCGATCAGTCTGGAAATATGGTAATGGTCTTCAATCGTGTCAGCGAGAGTGATCCCCTCGCGATCTGTTACACGGTTAAATTTGCCAACGACGAGCCAAATCGATTGCGTGACAGCGTCGAGCTGCTGCAAAGTTCAATGGCCGGAGCGAGTGAATGGAGCAGTTCAAGCGCGGCGGCAATCGATCCCGAGGAGGGGACGCTCTGGATCATGGGGCAGTATGTCGCGACGGCGAGCGACTGGGCAACCTGGATTGGAGCGGTCAACAGCACCGAAGGATCTGGCATCGGGGGATCTGGCATCGAGACTCCGGACGCACCTGAATCGACGAACCAGCCCGGGCAATGAGCGGGCTGACGATTCGGAACGGAGATGTCAGTCTCGTGACCTGAACACCTTTCGGCAATGGCATGCGCAAAGTCATCTTTTTTCTCCTTAAAAGACTACTGCTTGTAATTCCGGCCATCTGGGCGGTCGTGACCCTGGTATTTCTGCTGATCCATCTGGTTCCTGGCGATCCGGTGCAAAATGCGTTGGGAGACAATGCGACTGCGGATCAGGTGGTTGAGCTCCGTCACCGACTTGGCCTCGACAAACCGCTGACAGTCCAATACATCGATTACTGGCGTGGGGTGCTGAGTGGAGACCTCGGGGTCAGCCTGGTCAATCCGGGTGATGACGTTCTTGAAAAGATCCTGCTCCGCTACCCGGCGACGATTGAGCTGACGCTGGCCGGGCTGATGGTCGCGATACTGATCTCGGTTCCGCTTGGTGTCGCCGCCGGCAGCCATCAGGGAAAGTGGATCGATCACGTGGCGTCGGTCGTCGCGCTGCTCGGTATCAGCCTGCCAGGATTTGTGCTTGGACCGCTGATGATCTATCTGTTCGCGATTCAGCTCGACCTGCTGCCCGTCTCGGGAAGATATGGGATCACCTACCTGATCCTGCCATCGGTAACGATGGGAGCCGCCCTCGCCTCGATTCTGACGCGAATGATCCGTTCGAGCGTCATCGAGGAGCTCGAAGAGGATTATGTCCGGACGGCGCGCGCCAAGGGGCTAAGTGAACCGGTCGTCATCTTTCGCCACGTACTTCGCAACGGGCTGATCCCGGTGGTGACGGTGCTTGGCCTCCAATTCGGAGTGTTGCTGGCAGGAGCGATCATCACCGAAACGATCTTCAGTTGGCCAGGACTGGGACGACTGACCATCGACTCGATCAACTCGCGCGACTATCCAATGGTTCAGGGCTGCATTCTGATGATTGCACTGACCTATATTCTGGCAAATCTGCTGACTGACCTCGCCTATCGGCTTCTCGATCCGCGGATCCGGGTTGATTAGCCGACGAGTGACCAGAAAGCATTTGGCGAACAGTAAGCATGAACAGACTCAGCAGTTTCGGTCTCGTCATAATTTTGATCTTCTCGCTGACGGCGATCTTCGCGCCGCTGCTTGCCCCGTACGACCCGACAACACAGGAGCAGTTGCCGGCGGGAATGTCGATCGAGGAGCGGCTGCAGCCAACGATGGCCCATCCGTTCGGGCGTGACGATCTGGGCCGTGACGTATTGTCGCGAGTCATTTTTGGAGCTCGAATTTCACTTGAGGTTGGGGTTATAGTCGTTCTGATCTCGGCGCTGCTCGGAATACTGATTGGCGCGGTCGCCGGATACTATGGTGGATGGATCGATCGAATACTATCCGGATTCCTCTTCAACGTCTTTCTCTCATTCCCGGGCATTCTGCTGGCAATCGCCATGGTCGCATTTCTCGGCCCGGGTATACGAAACCTTATCATTGCGCTCTCCGTAATCGGCTGGGTTGGTTACGCGCGGTTGATGCGTGGACAGGTGTTGAAGGTACGCGAATACGACTATGTCACGGCGGCACGCGCCCTCGGGGCGGGAGACTGGCGAATTCTGACCCGCCACATCCTTCCAAACGCCATCCAGCCGCTGATCGTCCAGGCGAGTCTTGGAATGGCCGGGGCGGTGCTCTCCGAAGCGAGCCTCAGCTTTCTTGGGCTTGGAGTCCAGCCACCAACCCCAAGCTGGGGAGTCATGCTTAACGATGCGCGGAGCTTTTTGCGAATTGCTCCGACGCTGCTACTCTTCCCCGGACTTGCCGTCATGCTGACGGTTCTCGCCTTCAATTTTGTCGGCGACGGGCTTCGCGAATGGCTCGATCCAAGGATGCGGAGATAACCCGGAGTTCGGAACCTCACGGTTGACGCTCCTGCAGCGGCCAGCTACACTTTTCCTGTACAATTTTCAGGATATAGAAAGTGATTCCTATGCGACTGTCGACAGTTCTCTGCGTAATACTCGGTTGGTTGATTATTTCACCGTCAGGCTGGGCCCAGAACACAAACGGGAACAGCGGAACGGTCGATACCCCCTTCAGCAAGGTAAAGCGTGACAATCTGTTGAATGGTCTGCAGATCGTCACGCTTGAGCAGCCTGAGGAGACGACGATCAGGTGCACGATTGTCCTCCGTGGCGGTGCGATGTTCGATGGCGTCGGCAAGACCGGGCTGTCAGTGCTGACACAGCGCACGCTGCTTGCGGTCAACCCGCGAATTCGGGAGGAGATGGAGTCGCTCCAGACGAAGGTCGAATGGGGGATCGACTGGGACAAGACCTGGTATCACCTCGAAGGCCCACCGAACAACTTCGAGGCGGCGCTCGAAATTCTGGGACGCCTGCTGGTGGTAGAGAATATCCGTGCTGAGGCCTTCAAACGCGCGCAGCAGGAACAGATCGAAACGATCCGCGCCGGGCTTCCCCCGGCCAGAAAGGCCGATGAGGCGTTTCAGCTTGCTCTGTATGGTGAACATCCCTACGGACACACCGTCAACGGAAGCGAGCTGACCGTCAGCGGTCTGCGGCAGGGAGATGTGTACGATATCTTTCAGCGCTTCTACCTGGCCAATAATGCCTCGGCAATAATTGTCGGCAAAGTGACGGCTGAAAAGGCACTGCGCGCCTTCAAATTTCTTTTTGGTGGATGGAGCAAGGGAGCGATCGTGCCGGCGACCTTTCGTCAACCGGTCTCGATTGGTCAGGCGAGGGTGGTGAGGATTGACGAGCCAAAGGCAGAGCAGTTCGAGGTGCGTGGCGGAATTGCCGGAGCGAAGTATTCCAGTCCGGAGTTCCCGCTCACTCAGTTGATGGCCGAAATTCTGACGCAACGATGGAAGAAGGAGTCGAAGGAGCCCGTGGCTGGTATTGGATTCGAGGTTGAACGGCGGACCCTCCCGAGCCCGATCTTCTTTGGCGCCAGTCTCTCCCCAGCAGAAGCTGAGCGGATTGCCCAGCGCTTGCCTGAACTCTTTGCCGCGCTTACCAGTTCGCCAGTCGGTAATGATGAGCTCGCGGAGGCACGATCAGCGGTGATCAGCCGACTCACTGCCCGCTCAGTCGAGGAGTGGCTGCGTGACATCGAGACATTTTCACTCCCACGCAATTACCCACTGACGCTCAAATCGAGACTCGAAGCAGTGACGGCGGCGGAATTGCAGAGTCTGGCAAAGAAGCTGCTGGAAGCCAACGCCGTGACAACAGTCATCCTTGGTCGGGGCGTCGGCCAGACAGTTGGCAAGTAGAGCCGTATGAAGACCGAGAAACCAAGTCCCGATTTCAATGCCCCCGGCAAAGACCTTGCCGTCCGGGCGATGTTTGCCGAGATTGCGCCCAGTTATGACCGGCTCAACCATATCTTGTCGCTCAATATCGATAAGCGATGGCGCCGGTTCACGATCGGCAAGTTGCTCGATCTTCTGCGGCGACCGAACGCGCTGGCGCTCGACCTTTGCTGTGGAACGGCCGACCTGACAGTCGAAATTGAACGATACACCAGGGTGATCGGCTGCGATTTCTGCCATCCGATGCTGGTGATCGGGAATCAGAAACTGACCGACAATCGAGGCCGCGCCATCCTGACAGAGGGGAATGCCATGCAACTGCCCTTCGCCGATCAGAGCTTTGACGTCGTGACGATCGCCTTCGGGCTCCGCAACCTCGAGCGGGTCGATCTTGGATTGGCGGAGATACTCCGCGTGCTGAAACCGGGTGGCCGGGCCGCGATTCTGGAGTTCTCTCGCCCGATAGTTCCGATATTCCGCCAGCTCTTCGAATTCTATTTTCACCGCATCCTGCCACGGATCGGGTCATTGATATCCGGATCGACGACCGCATATACCTATCTGCCGCAATCGGTCAGCAATTTTCCTGATCAGAAGCGGCTTGCGGCAATGATGCGAGAGACCGGATTCAGCAATGTCCGCTACCATAACCTCTCGGCCGGCATCGCCGCACTTCACCTTGGAGAGCGTCCCTGACTTATGATCGATCCAATTGAGTTCTTTACCAGTCGATTTCCGGTAACGGTTGGAGCAATCGAAGACCTGCTTGGGGTTGCTTTATCCCAGGGTGGCGATTTCGCTGACCTCTATTTCGAATACTCAGTAACAAACAGCCTCAGCCTTGAGGAGCAGATCATCAAATCGGCTGGCCGCTCGATAAGCCAGGGAGTTGGTGTACGAGTCATCGCTGGTGAGCGTTCGGGCTATGCCTATTGCGATTCGATCGATCCACGATCGATCCGTCAGGCAGCAGAGACGG
>JBEIMN010000168.1:0-6585 GCA_040378705.1 Acidobacteriota bacterium | reverse complement strand
GTTGCTGGGTGAGGGTCGAGGCACCCTGTGCCCGTCGCTGCCTGATCAGGTTCTGGATCATCGATCCGATGATCCGCACCGGATCGATCCCGAGATGATCGTAGAAGCGCGTGTCCTCGATGGCAAGGATCGCGTGTCGCAGTTGCTCCGGAATCTGTGAGTACTCGATCGGAATGCGCCGCTCGAGTGAGAGCTCTCCGATCACCTTTCCATTGCTCGCATAGACCTTCGTCACCTGCGGTGGACGATAATCGGCGAGGGCGTCGACCTCCGTCGCGAAACTGGTCAGTGAGGCCATCGAGACAAGCGTCAGCCCCGTCAGCCCTCCGGCAAAAATGGTCAGCACCACCATCGCCAGCAATCCGCAACGCTGGAAGTAGTCGCCAGCCGAAACCAGCAGACGCGGAAACCGCTCCTCCCGCCGGACGAGCCAGTCCCACAACTGCTGTCCACGGAAGACATGATGCCCACTCCGATCGCGATTGCCTTGCTTCTCCAGATTCATGCGGTGATTATAGCAAGGGGAATGGTGGGAAAGTCTAGTCAAGTATGGAAAACTCGCCGGCCCATCGCATTTCGGTCAGGAGAACATTTTCGACGATCGCGGCAATTTTTCGACATAACCGCGTTGTGTAGCTCCTTCCCTGGCCCACTAAAACAACAGACTGTTCGTCCACTTTTACGTTCGATTGTGAGGAAGGCATGGGAAAAAGGTTCTGTTTTACATTGAGCCCGGCGTTGGTGTTAATGTTTGTGCTGAGCCATCTGCTGGTTATCCCGACAATGGGGCAATCCCGACCAGCGGACGAAACCGCAGCGGTTCGCAAGGTTCTCGATGACCAGGTCGCGGCTTGGAATACCGGGCGACTCGAAGAGTTCATGAAAGGATACTGGCGTTCAGAGGAGCTGACATTCTTCTCTGGGGGAAAACGGTTGCAGGGCTGGGAAGCTACCCTCGAGCGCTATCGCCAGACCTATCAGGCCGGTGGGAAAGAGATGGGCCATCTCGACTTCTCCAACCTCGATATCCGACTGCTCGGCCCGGCCAAAAACGCCTCCGCGGCCGTGGTTCGAGGTGAATGGAAGCTTCAATTCAGGGACGGACGGACTGCGGGTGGAATCTACACGCTGATCTTCCGCCGCTTCTCCGATGGCTGGAAGATCATTCACGATCACACATCCGCCAATCAATGATCGGACGATGATCAATTTGACACCGATTTACCCGCTATAGTAGGGTATTTTCTATTTATTGATGCAATTATGGTAACGCAATTACGGCCCGTCACTAATGGGCAGAGATGAGATAAACGGTCTGAGAAGCCTGAAGATTACAATGCCGGAGAAGGGGCTCGAGGTGCTGTTCGGCCCCTACGACCAGAATATCAAATACCTTGAGTCGCTGTTGAGCGTCCGGGTTGGTGGGCGTGGAAACGAGTTGCTGGTCGAGGGTGATGAAGCGGACGTCGCGGTGGTCGAACGCATTCTGAAAGACTTCACGCAACTCTTCGTCGAGGGTCGAAGCCCGTCGAGCAGCGAGATGCGTAATGCGTTCCGGCAGATCGCCGATGACCGCACCTCTTCGCTCCGTGAACTTCTGACCGGGCAGAAACAGATCAATCCGAGCGGGCGCAAGCAGGTGACGGCAAAGGGACCGAACCAGAGTCGGTATCTCGATGCGATCGAAAAGAATGATATCGTCTTCGGGATCGGCCCGGCCGGAACTGGTAAGACCTTTCTGGCGGTCGCCATGGCCCTCCAGTTCCTGCTCGCAAAGCGCGTCAACCGGATCATCCTTGCCCGTCCGGCAGTCGAGGCCGGCGAAAAGCTCGGCTTCCTGCCAGGCGATCTGCAGGAGAAGGTCGATCCATACCTGCGGCCACTTTACGATTCACTCTTCGATCTGATCGAGAGCGAAAAGGCGACCCGGTTGCTCGAAAAGCGCGTGATCGAGGTCGCGCCACTCGCCTTCATGCGTGGTCGAACCCTCTCCGACTCCTTCATCATTCTGGACGAGGCGCAGAACACGACCTCCGAGCAGATGAAGATGTTTTTGACGCGGATCGGATTCGGATCGAAAGCGGTGATCACCGGTGACGTGACACAGATCGACCTCCCATCAGGGCGGAAATCGGGGCTGGTCGATGCACAACGTGTCGTCAGCGGGATCGAGGGGATCGTCTTCGTTCAGTTCGATGATCGTGACGTCGTGCGTCACCATCTGGTGCAGATGATCGTCAAAGCCTACGATGAGCAGAACAGAAAAATCAGCCTCTAACGCTTCCCGACCGAGATCCGGCGCCGCAGCCGCTTCTCCGAGTGTGCCAAGTGGGCCAGAGCCAATCGAGGTCCTCAACCGGCAGCGAATGCGCGCGATCGATCGTGCGGGGTCGTCGCTGCTTGTCAGGCGTGTGCTCGACGCGATCGGCGAGAGTTCGGCGACGCTGAGCGTCATCTTTCTGCGCGACCGCCGGATGCGCGAGCTGAATCGCCAATGGCGTGGCATCGACCGGCCGACCGACGTCCTCTCGTTTGCCTATCACGAACAGGAAGATGCCGTCGCATTGCTGCCGGACGATGTAACGATCGGTCGTAATCTCGGTGATCTGGTAATCTCAGTCGAGACTGCGGAACGGTATGCCGCCCAGTTCGGCATCAGCTTTGAGCGCGAGATCGAACAGTTGCTGATTCACGGCACACTTCATCTTGCCGGATACGATCACGAAACCGACACCGGCCAGATGGGTCGGCTCGAAAAGAGACTTCGTCAACGCCTCCTGTCCGCGGATGGGGGGGATATTTCAACCACGAGACAATGATGGAATCCGATATAGCCTTGACCAGCATCTCGATTATGGTGCTGGTCATCACCTCGACCGCCAAGAGCGCGCTTGATGAGATGAGCGACGTCTCGCTGCGGCGCGAGGCCACGGAGGCCGAAGAGACTCCGCACGCCTCATACTGGAAACTGCTTCAGGAGCAGTACTACCAGATCTCTTTCACGCTGACCTTTGGCCTTCACCTGGCGATCGCCTCGATTGCCATTCTGATCAGCTCGATCTCTTTGCGCGTCTTTCCGGCCCATTTCATTGCCGTCTCCTTTGTGACAATGACGCTGATCATCCTGCTCTTCCGGCTGATCCTGCCACTGCTCGTGACGCAGAACAGACCGGAGCAGAAGCTGCTCTTTCTGCGACTGCCGCTGCTCTTCCTCTTCTCGACGCTCGGGGTGGTGGCCAATCCGATGTATCGCCTCGTGCGTGGAATGCAGCATCAGCAGGAATCCGAGTCGGAGACCAGGGAGGAGAATCAGCAGACGGAGGACGACCGCGAACTGCAGGCCTTCCTCGACGTTGGTGAGGAAGAGGGGATAATCGAGGAGGGTGAGGGAGAGATGATCCAGTCGATCATCCGCTTCAGTGACCGGACGGTGATTGAAGTGATGACACCCCGTCCCAGAATCATCGCGGTCGAGGCGCGGTCCCCGGTCGAGCGGGTTCGGGATCTGATGATCGAATCGAAGTATTCGCGGCTCCCCGTCTACAGCGAGCAGATCGACAACATCGAGGGTCTGGTCTACGTTCGTGATCTGCTTCGCTACTGGGCGGATGGAGAGCTCGACCGCCCGGTGATCGAGTTTGCGCGGCGTCAGCTTTACGAGGTGCCGGAATCGAAACCGATCGATGACCTGCTCCGTGAGATGCAGAAGGCCAAGGCGCAGATGGCGCTTGTCATTGACGAATATGGCGGTCTGGCTGGCCTGGTGACGATTGAAGACCTGATCGAGGAGATCGTCGGTGAGATTGAAGACGAGGATGAACCGGAGCCGATCGAGGCCGAGGCAGAGATCGTCTTCGAGAGCGAGAGGTCGTGCATCGTTCGTGGCGATACCGAAGTCGGGAAGCTCGAGCGACGTTTCGATGTTGAACTGGCGGCGGATGACTTTACAACTGTCGCCGGACTTGTCCTCAATCAGCTTGGGCATCTTCCGGCGGTGGGAGAGAGTCTGCAGCTGGAAGGTCTTTTATTTGAGGTGATCGAGGCAGACGAACGGCGCATTTCACGCGTCCGGATCGAGATGCTGGCGCCGGCCGTGCCGCCAGCGAAAGCCCCAAAATCCACGAAAGAGGATGGCCGCGATAATGGAAAAAACAACGAATGAATGAAACAACCGAGAAATCCGGTCGGAAATCAGGGCTTGTCGCATTGGTCGGTCGACCCAATGCCGGCAAGTCGACGCTCCTCAATTCGATGATTGGCGAGCATATTGCCGCCGTCTCTGCCAAGCCGCAGACGACCAGGACGCACATCCGCGGCATCATCACCCGCGACGAGGGGCAGATCGTCTTCGTCGACACGCCGGGGATCCACAAACCTGGATACGCGCTCAACCGGCGCATGATGGGGTTGGTCGCAGACGCGCTGGCGCAGGTCGATCTGGTTCTTCTGATGTGCGATGCAGTTTCGAGCTTCGGCTCCGGAGACCGCTTCACGCTCGAGCTTATCCGTGAGGCAGCCAAGCCGACATTCCTGCTTCTCAACAAGATCGATCTGATGAAGGAGAAAGCGGGACTCCTGCCGCTGATCGAATACTACACCAGTGAGTACAATTTCAGCGAGGTGGTCCCACTCTCGGCCCGAACGGGCGACAATCAGGAGTTGCTGATCTCGACGATCTTCAAACATCTGCCGGAGGGAGAGCCGATCTATGATCCGGAACTCTACACGACGGAGATCGAACGAAACATCGTCGCCGAACTGGTACGCGAGCAGATACTGCAGCAGACGCAGCAGGAGCTGCCCTTTGCGACCGCCGTTCGCACGGAGCAGTGGGAAGAAGATGGCAAGAATACGAACATTCACTGCGTCATCTACGTCGAGCGAAACTCACAGAAACCGATCATCATCGGACGTGGCGGTTCGCGGCTCAAGGAGATCGGCATCCGGTCGCGCCGGAAGATCGAGCGGCTGCTCGATCGGCACGTCCGGCTCAATCTCTTCGTTCGCGTCCAGGAAGACTGGCGCAATGATCCGCGGCTGCTCGACGAACTTGGCATTCAGGACAAGTAGCGTTTCCTTTTCACCCAACACACTATGAAGATCTGGCATTCGATTGAAGTTGAAATTGCGCGTGTCGCAGAGTCTGCCGCGACGACGCAGCTCTGGGCGCATCAGACGACCGGTTTCGAAGTCTCGGAGGATCCGGCACGACCGGACGAAGTGATCCTGCGAGCCTATTTCGATGCGGCGCCGGAGATGGAGGCGATTCGGCTCGGCATCCTTCAGGAACTGGCGAATCAGGGACTGCCTGAATCGGCGCTCCGCCGGATCGAGAGCCTGACGGTCGCCGATCAGGACTGGCTCGCCGAGTGGAAGAAGGGGTATGAGCCGGTCGAGATCGGGCAGCGGCTGCTGATCTGTCCATCGTGGAAACGCGACAAGGTGGCCGGATCTGACCGGCTGGTGGTCGAGATCGATCCGGGGATGGCCTTTGGCACCGGGACGCACGAAACGACACGCGGCTGCCTCGAGATGATCGAGAAGTACTGGAAGGGTGGGGCGCTGCTCGATGTCGGAACCGGGACCGGGATACTGGCGATGGCCGCCCTTCGACTCCATCCCGATGCGCGGGTCGTCGGCTTCGACAATGATCCGGAAGCGATCGAGGTCGCACTCGAAAATGCCGGGATCAATGGCCTCGCAGAGGAGATCGAACTGGAGGTCAACCGGCTCGCCTCATACGGTGGACAGGAGTTCGATCTGGTCGTCGCCAACCTGACGGCAGACGTGATCGTTCCGCTCGCCCCGGAATTTCCACTTGTCATGCGCGCTGGCACGATCCTCATCCTCTCCGGAATCCTTCGCGAGCAGGAAGAGGAGGTGCGGGCAGCCTTCGACACATTCCATCCGCTCGATTCAAGACCAGAGAATGAATGGGTGACACTCGTCTATCAGCGTTAGGATGCCAGGCATGCAGGTTCATCGCTTCTTCGCCTCACCAGAAGTTATCGACAACGGGACGATTCGACTGACGGCAGAGGAGTCTCACCATCTTGCGCGGGTTCTGCGACTGCGTGAAGGGGAGAGGGTCTCGGCTTTCGACGGGTTGGGGAACGAGTGGGAGTGCGAAATTGCCGCGATTCACAAATCGGAATGCCGGCTGAGCATTCTCAAAAAACTCGAGACGGTCGTTGAATCACCGCTCCGGCTGACGCTCGCCCAGGCACTGGTCAAGGGGGAGAAGTTTGACCTTGTCGTTCAGAAGGCGACCGAGCTGGGCGTCTCGCGAATCCTCCCGGTCATCACCGAACACTGCGAGATCAGAATATCCGACGAGCGAAGCGAGCAGAGGCTCCAGCGCTGGCAGCGAATCTCGCTCGGCGCCATCAAGCAGTCCGGACGACGAAGGCTGGTCGAGATCGACCAGCCTGTCAGATTTCAGCAATTCTGCCGTGATCTGCAAGGCGAGCCGGCCCTGATCTTCTCGGAAAAAGCTGGGTCAGAAAAAAGCGGGTCGGAAAAAAGTGGGCGCGGACTGCCTCCCCTTGCGGTGCAGGATTCCGGACTGACCGTCGTCATTGGGCC
>JBEIMN010000167.1:0-6590 GCA_040378705.1 Acidobacteriota bacterium | reverse complement strand
GTTGCCGTCCATGATCACCGCAATATGACGCGGAAGTAGTTTGAAATCGATCTGATCCAGCAACCTTTCTTCGCTCGAGCCAGGCTGGATCATCCCCGCAAAGTCTTCCTTCATGATTTACCTGCCCTCATCATGCAGATACTAATACTCAACTTTCATCAGCGTCAAACCGCACGCCGGAGCCGCAATGCCGATCAGGCTGCGGTCACCGGTGGCAAGCAACCGCGCCATCGACCCGACTCCGCCCCCGCCCCGCCGACCTCGGTTGACCTCAAGCAGGGCAGCAACCATCGTTCGAACCTGATAGCGTAAAAAACCATCTCCAGTGAAAGATAGATAAAGCAATCCACCATCCCGGTGAAGACCGATCGACTCGATGGTTCTGACTGTCGTCTTCGTCTCACAACTGGTGACGGTGAAAGCCCTGTAATCGTGCCGTCCGATCAGATGGTGCGCGTCCTGCTCGAGCCGCATATCGTCGAGACCGTATGGGACATGCCAGGCATAATGGCGCAGGAACGGACTCATAACCGGCCCGTTGAAGATCTGATAGCGATATGTCTTACGCCGTGCACTCACCCGCGGATGAAAATCTTCGCCCGCGACATCGGCGTCGAGCACACGTATATCCTCCGGAAGATTTCCGTTGAGTGCCCGGCGCAAGACCTCACCCCGCCAGACACGGTCGAGATCAAAACTGACGACCTGCCCCGCAGCATGAACTCCGGCATCTGTCCGTCCCGCGGCATGAGTCACCACCCGCCGATCCTCAAGAATCCGAAGCGCCTCCTGAAAAACTCCCTGCAATGTCCGCTCCTCTCGCTGCTCCTGCCAGCCGGCATATCCGGTCCCATCATACGCGAGAGTAAGTTTATATCTCATCAACTCCAGTTTTACCCCAATCTCCCAGCTGGCCAGATCTCTCAGATGGCCAGATCTCCCAGATGGCAGGTCAACCCTACTATTGGCGACTGCCCGGCTTAATCGCCACCGAACCCTCACGGCAGAGCGGACAATCTTCCGGTGAATAGACGGGAACCTCGAGCACCGCCAGGGCATGGCGTGGAACGCCAAGATCAACCGCACCACCGCTGCGATCGATCAGCGATCCGGCCCCGACGACGATCCCGCCAGCAGCCCTGACCACCTCCATCACTTCGCGCGTCGATCCACCCGTCGTGACGACGTCCTCGACGACAAGAACGTGTTCGCCTGGCTGAAGCTGAAAACCGCGCCGCAGCGTCATTCCGCCCTCGCTCCGTTCGGTGAAGAACGCCCGAACCCCGAGCGTCCGCGCGACCTCGTGCGCGACAATCACCCCACCAAGCGCCGGCGCCATGACCAGATCGATCCGCGCGATCCGATCGTCACCAAGCACACAGGCTACCAGCGCCGAACAGAGCTTCTCGGCCACCGCCGGATGCTGCAACACCAGCGCACATTGCAGATATCGTGAACTGTGGAGGCCCGAGCTTAGCAGAAAATGGCCTTTTAGCAGCGCATTATGCTGCTCGAACGTCTTCAACACTTCTTCAGTCTTCATTACTCTTACATCCCGTGATTATGTATCGATATGGAAAATGGCGATCAACCGTCACCACAACGCCCGCCATCCGTGCAATCCGCTCGAGGTCAACATCAGTAAACCCCCTCAGCACCGAGACCGCGGCATCGTTTCGAACGAGCCGATTCCGTGTAAAGATCCGCGTCAGTACCCGGATCGAAATCCAGGCGATCGGATGACGACGCAGGTCGTTGATAATGAACGCTCCGCCGGCCACCCGTGCAAAACTGCGCAACAGCTTCGCCGCGTCTTCATCCTCGAAGTGATGCAGAAACAACGAGGCCAGCACAAAATCAAACCCACCATCGGCGAACGGAAGCTCAAGCGCATTGGCCTGCACCACGCGGATCTCCGGATAATCGGCCACCTCGGACTTTGCTTCAAGCGCAGCAAGATGATTGAGATCGACAACGACGAAATCGATCTCAATCATCTCAGCTCGCGCCCAGTCGACAATCGTTCGCGGAATGTCGGCCGATCCGGTCCCGATATCAAGCAGCCTGATCCTTCGTCCCGTCCCATCATTGTCTGCGCCAATCCGCGCCTTCAATGCTCTGATCATTGGAAAGAGATGCTTCGCCAGCGAGCGATGGCCGCCAAGATAACGGTTGACGCGGCGCAGATCGGCCAGACAGTCGAGATACTCTGCCCGACCATATTCTGACCCATCGATCAGCTCGAGCTCCCGACTCCGCTCCCGAAACTTTCCCTCAAACATCCCCAAACCTCCTCATCCAACCCCACCCATTCCAGCCGGGGATTAGTGCTCAAATTTCTTCACCACCATTGCGGAGTTCTTCGAGCCAAACCCGATACAATTGCAGAGCGCGTATCGAATTTCGTGCGCGCGTGAACGATGTGGCACGTAATCAAGGTCACAGTCAGGATCGGGTTCGTCAAGGTTGATCGTTGGTGGCGCGTAGCCTCCCGCCATTCCCCCTAGTGTCGCAATCAATCCCGCCGCCCCGGGGGCACCCTGCGGATGGCCAATCATCGACTTGGTCGCGCTCATTGGAATTCCATATGCCTGCTCACCAAAGGTCAGCTTGACGGCGCGAGTCTCCACCCGATCATTCAATTCAGTCGAGGTCCCGTGCAGATTAATGTAATCGATCTCCGCCGGGGTGATCCCCGCATCGGCTATCGCCAGCGACATCGCCCGTGCCGGCTCGACCCCGGTCTCGTCCAGCCGGACGCGATGGTGCGCGTCACAGGTTGACCCGTAACCGACCACCTCGCCGTAAATCCGTGCCCCACGCTCGAGCGCGTGCTCCATCTCCTCGAAAAGCATCAGATAGGCCCCTTCGCCAAGGACAAACCCGTCCCGGTCGCGGCTGAATGGACGCGATCCCCGCTCCGGCTCGTCATTCCACGATGGCGATATTATCCTCATTGAGCAGAATCCCAGTAATATGCTGTGCGCAAGCGGAGCGTCAACGCCACCCGTCAGTACGCATTTGGCCCTTCCCATCGCAATATTCTGCGCCGCATAACCCATCGCGTCGGTCGATGAGGTACAGCCAGTCGAGAGGAGATGGCTGAATCCCTTCAAGCCGAACGGCATCGAGATCTCACTGGCCAGCGACCCCGGCGTCGCCGTTGGTATGCTGTAGATGCTCGCCTTCTTTGCCTCATTCGCAAAATAGTAACGATACTGCTTCTCGAGAAAACTCAGACTCGCGCCACCGCTCCCGAGATCAACACCGATCTCCCGGCGCTCTTCCAGATCCATCGTGCGCGGATCGATTCCCGCATCCTTAAACGCGAGCTCTGCTGCCGCAATCGCAAAGGCGACCGCGTGCGAGACGTGCTGCCGATCCTTGGGCGGGATGAACTGGTCAGGATCGAAATCCCTGACTTCACCCGCAATTCGTACTGGAAGATCCGACGCGTCAAAACGTGTGATCGGCCTTATTCCACTTCGCCCATCTTTCATGGACTGCCAGTACTGATCCTTGCCAATCCCGGCCGGACTGACACAGCCGATCCCTGTTATCACCACCCGCTTTAATGTTTCTGGAAATTTCATCTCTTCTCCGTGGGAATACCGTCGAGTTTTCGGGACCTGACTCCCGTCGGAATATTGACAGACTGCTTGCCCTGCACACGCACTCCGACCGATGTCGAGAGAGCGCAGGCGCAGAAATCCTGCCGACGCTGCCAACACAATTGGCACAATTGGTTTGAAATGTCTGAAGTCTGAACTAGTGGATCTCCGGCTCCGGGGTCGCCCCACCGGCATGCAGAAAATCAAAATCGCACCCTTCGTGCGCCTGCGTTACACGCTCCGCGAAGAGCGCGCCATACCCACGCTGATAATGCGGCGCCGGCTTCACCCAATTCGCCCGCCTCGCCCCGAGAACCTCATCGTCGACGAGCAGTTGCAGACGCCGCTCCGCCACATTGAGCTCGATCAGATCGCCATCCTCAACGAGCGCAAGCGGCCCGCCAATGAAGCTCTCCGGTGAAACGTGGAGTACGCAGGTCCCATACGACGTTCCGCTCATCCGCGCGTCCGAGATGCGCACCAGATCACGCACCCCCCGCTGCAACAATTTTTTTGGTATCGGCAGCATCCCCCACTCCGGCATGCCCGGACCTCCGAGCGGTCCCGCGTGCTTGAGAACAATGACCGAATTCTCGTCAACCGGCAATGAATCATCGTCGATTCGAGCCTTCAGATCATTGTAATCGCTGAAGACAACCGCCCTTCCCGTATGGCTCAGAAGCGCCTCCGTCGCCGCTGTCGGCTTGATTACCGCTCCATTCGGCGCCAGGTTGCCAAAAAGTACCGCCGTCCCGCCCTGTCTCGCCACCGGGTTCGCAATCGTCCTGATCACATCCGGATTGTGTATCTTCGCCCCTTCGATATTCTCTCCAAGTGTCCGCCCATTGACTGTCAGCGCGTCGAGATCAAGCATCCCCTCAACTCCGGCAAGCTGTGCCTGCAGGGCACGTAAGCCCCCTGCATAATAGAAATCCTCCATCAGGTATTGACCTGATGGCCTGATATTGGCAAGCATCGGAGTTCGCTGAGAGATCTCGTCGAACCTTTCGAGCGGTATCCGGATTCCGGCTCGCCCCGCCATCGCCACGAGGTGAACGATCGCATTCGTCGACCCGCCGATCGCCATATCGACGGTAATCGCGTTATCAAATGAAGCCACCGTCAACAGATCGGCCGGCTTTAAATCCTCCCAGACCATCTCGACAATCCGCCGGCCACACCCCGCCGCCATCCGTGAATGGTTTGCGTCAACCGCCGGTATCGACGACGCACCTGGCAACGTCAGCCCCAGTGTCTCGGCAATTGCCGTCATTGTCGAGGCGGTTCCCATCGTCATGCAGTGTCCCGGTGACCTTGCAATCCCGTCCTCGATCCCCATCCACTCCTCTTCGGTCAGGTTTCCGGCGCAACGCTCAGCCCAGAACTTCCAGCCGTCACTGCCACTTCCGAGAACCTGGCCTTGCCAATTGCCGCGCAACATCGGCCCCGCCGGCAGGAAGATCGTCGGCAATCCAACCGACAACGCACCCATCAGCAAACCGGGTGTCGTCTTGTCACACCCGCCCATCAACACTGCACCATCGATCGGCTGACTCCGCAACAACTCCTCAACATCCATCGCCAGCAGGTTGCGGTAGAGGAGCGGACTTGGCTTCATGAATATCTCGTTCACCGGCAGCGCCGGAATCTCGACCGGAAAGCCGCCGGCCTGCAGAACACCGCGCTTGACCTCCTCCGCCCGATCACGGAAATGCGTGTGGCAGATCGTCAGGTCACTCCAGGTATTGACGATCGCAATCACGGGCTTTCCAGCGTAGTCCTCGCTTCCATACCCCATCTGCTTCAGTCTTGAACGATGTCCAAACGAACGCAGATCGTCAGGCCTCAACCATCGTCCGCTTCGCAATTGATCCGGCCCCTTCCGGCGCCCACTTTCCGCCATTCCTGACTCCTTTCCACTCTCTGATCAAATCTCCGTGCCCGGCAGAGCCCCCCTCAGCTCATCGGTACCAGCCACGCCAGCAGCATCGTCACCACAATCCCTGTCAGCCCCATCACCAGCATCAACGGACTGATCGTCTGCAAACCTTCCTTCTCCGTCATCCCACTCATCCGCGTCATAATCCAGAATGCGCTGTCATTGAGCCAGCTCACCGGCTTCGAACCACACCCTATCGCCATTGCCAGATAGACCGGATGAAAACCAAGCAACTCCGGCCGCGCCATCCCGGAAAAGGCTCCTGCCGCCGTGATCATCGCCACCGTCGCCGATCCTGACGACGTCCGAATCGCGGCCGTCAGCAGAAAAGCCACTGGCAGTATCGCCGAATGAACCGGCAGGCTCTCTATCGCTCCACCAATATGTGTCTGTTGCAATACCGCCCCGAATGCCCCGCCTGCTCCGGTAATCAGAATAATCCCCCCGGCTCCGACCAGGCCCTCCCGTATCCCCTCCTCAAACTCCTCTCGCGTCGCCCAGCGATAAAGGATCAGCATCGCCATTACCGCACCAATCATCAAGGCCAAATTCTTGTCGCCAACCGAACGCAGTATCCGGAGCCCCGGAAGCGGCTCAAATGCGGCAATCGTGATCAACACCACCGGCAGCAGAATCGGAACCAGCGCCAGCCACGTCGGCGGCAACTCATTCTCCGAACGGTTTGCCAGCTCCTCCATCCTCGCCAGCGACTCCGTCGTCTCTCGCAATGGCAGCTCGAACCTTCCGTCTGCCCATTTCCCAAACAGGTACCCAGCGCCCGAACAGAAAATACCGACCAGGCACCCCATCCCAATCATCGTCGCCATTCCGATCCTGAACTCTGTCGCCACAAACAACGGACCCGGTGTTGGCGGTACCAGCGAATGTGTCATCGACCCACCCGCAATCAATGCCAGGATGTACCAGAGATAATGACGACCACTTCGCAATCGTACCGCCTTGATCAGCGGAATCACGAGGTAAAAGACGGTGTCAAAGAAGACCGGAATTCCAAGCAGAAAACCACTCGCCAGAAAAGC
>JBEIMN010000166.1:0-6629 GCA_040378705.1 Acidobacteriota bacterium | reverse complement strand
TGGGTAATTGAGGGAGTGAAACCTGGGTGGGATGATCACCCCGGTCAACCGGGGAGGTTGTTGCCGCTGACTGTTTCGGCAATAACCTCCCCGGTTGACCAGGGCAAATGTCAGAAGCTCTGCACCAGCCTATATCGCGAGAATCTCATTGGCGGCCCGCACTCCGGAGAGATAGGCGCCGTGAACGGTTCCAAAATAGTCCGAATCGGTCGCTTCGCCGGCAAAGAAGAGTCGATTACTGGCGGCCCGCGCCAGCTCTTTGCGCATCAGCGGCACCGACCCAAGCGCGTTGAAGGAATAGGACCCCATTGAAAACGGATCCGATGCCCAGCGCGTGATCTGGTAATCAACCGGATTGGGAATGCCCGCACCATAGATCTTACGCAGCGTCACCATCGCTGAATCGACGATCTTCGCGTCTGTCCACGCCTCGATCTCACGCCCACGATCTGCCGCATTGAACCCGATCAGGATCGGCAGATTGTTGGTTCGCTTCAGGCTGACCCACTCCGCCCACTCGCCGTGCTTCTCCGGCACATAGTCTATCCAGTCAACATCCGTCGGCCAGAAGACACTCGGAAACTTCAGATAACACTTGTTCAGAACGCCCATTCCAAGATTGGCAATCGTCGTCTGCTTGAGCGCCGAAAGCACCGGAGTGAAAAGGACGCTGCCCGCCTGCAGGACGCCAAGCGGCAGAGTAACGACGACGTGATCGGCAGTGAACGTCGACTTCGCCGTGATCACCTTCACTGGTGACTGACTCCACTGGATCTCCTTGACCACCTGCTGACGCTCGATTCGCAGATTCTTCGCCATGTAATCAGCGATCACCTTGTAGCCGAGCGGCAGCAGCGCGTCATCACCCTTGTACTCCTTATCGCTGTCATACCAATGCGCCGAGATCTTCGTGGCACTGCCTGAATACTCGTGCTCGATCTCGATATTGATGATGAAATTGATGAATCGAAACGCTTCCGATGCCGGATCGAGCTGGCTGGTCAGTGAGCTGAGAACCTGCCGGATCGAGGCGTCGGCCCCGCGGCTCTGTGCGCGGTCGATTGCCTTGTAGATCTGTGAATTATATCCCCGGAGACGGGAATTTTCCGCCGACGTCATCGGCTTCCCGGAGGTGTTGTAAGTTCGGGTCTTGGTGTAGTTGGTGAAGAGAAGCTTGCTTCCTGCCTGCTCGGCCAGTGCGGTCAGCGGGTTGCCGGTAACACCGTGGATCCAGCTCGCTCCCATATCGACCGGCATGTCAGGCCACTTGTTGCTGGTCCACATCCGACCACCAATGCGATCACGCGCCTCAAGAACAGTCACGATGTGGCCCTTTGCCTGAAGCGCCTGCGCAGCGGCGAGGCCAGACATTCCGGCTCCAATCACCAGGATCTGCTTCTTCACCGTCTGGGCCTGGCTTGCCTGCTCAGCAGCGGCCATGCCCGTCAGCATCGCTCCAACCAACTCAAGAAAATTGCGTCTTTCCATTACTCTCCTCTGAAAGGGGCTACTCCGTATAAAATCTGCTCAAGAATATCGGTGGTTTTACACCATATCGAGCAACTATGGAGGAGATTGCCACACTTGACAAGGATGTCAGCGGTCAGAGTTGGATTTTAATCAATTCGCATCTTGCCAAAACCAGGCTTACTCTTCCTGCTTCTGCTTTGCCCCTTCGCGTGAGGGACCTTCCTGATTCGTATGCTGATAAACACTTGCGATGGCATTACCTCTTCATTTTGGGGCTCACGCAAAGACGCAGAGACGCAAAGAAGCAGAGATTTTCCGGGCTTACGCAGAAACGTGAAGACTTTTTGATGGAGACGCCTTCTTCATCTTTTCCCTTCTTTCCTCCTTTGCGTCTTCGCGTCTTTGCGTGAGGTACCTTCCCGATTCGTAAACTGATCCACACTTGCTCGCGAGCATTGCCTTTTCCTTTTTGGCCTCACGCAAAGACGCCGAGACGCAAAGAAGCAGAGATTTTCCGGGCCTACCCAGAAACGTAATAATATCAAGCACTATTTTCACTATTTTTCATCTGTTCATAACTAATAATAAACAGACGGCGACACGGTTATCGCTCACACCTGTTACCACCCGGAGTTCAAGGCCAGCACCTCTGCGACAAGATAGAGCGAACCAGCAACGACAATAAGCCCCTCGGGTGGCGTGACCCGACCGGCGATCTCGAGCGCCTCCAGAAGACCGGCGGCCCGCTCCACTTCACCAGTGACGACGATCTCCGCCGGATCGAGAGCACGTGGATTCGCGATACCTGTAACGATGATCTGCTCAAAGAGTGGAAAGAGGTGTTCTCCGATCTTCGCGACATCCTTGTCGCGCATCGCGCCGAAGATCAGGGTCAGAGGTCGTCGGCGACAACACTCGCGCAGAAAATCGGCGAGAACCACAGCTCCAGCCTCATTGTGAGCGCCATCGATGAGGATCGTTCGACCTGATGGCCCCGACCGCAGATCGAGCCTTCCCGGCCAGTAACAGTTCTCGAGACCGGCAACGATCGCCTCAGTCTCGATCGGGAATCCGGTGGAGCGCAGAACCTCGACGATGGCGATCGCAGTCCGGGCATTGATCGCCTGGTGTCGCCCACGCAGACTGAGACAGGCATCGAAGCTCTCACGTTCAGTGTGAAGCTCGACCCACTGGCGCAGATCAGGAGTAAGACTGATCGGCTCGACTTCGACTCCCCCCGCAATCACCGGTGCGCCGCACTCTTCCGCCCTTGCCAGAATCACCACTTGCGCCTCCGGTTCCTGAGGTGCGAGGACGACTGGAATCCCGGGCTTGATTATACCTGCCTTCTCACCGGCAATCGCGGCGAGAGTATCACCGAGGTATTGCTGGTGATCGAGTCCGACCGGGGTGATGGCGGTGACAAGCGGGCGGCAGATGTTGGTCGCATCGAGCCGCCCTCCCATCCCAACCTCCAGCACTGCCAGCTCGACCCGCTGTTCGGCGAACCAGAGAAAGGCGATCGCCGTCACCTGCTCGAAGAATGTCGGCGGAGCCGGCAAGCGCCCGCTCGCGACCAGTCGCTCACCTGCGGCACGAACACGTCCCCCGAGCCTCGCAAACTGGTCCGGCGGAATCGGTTCGCCTCCGACACGAATCCGCTCGGTGATCGAGATGAGGTGCGGCGAGGTGAAGAGCCCTGTCCGGACTCCCCCGGCACGGAGGATCGCCTCAGTCATCGCCGCGGTCGAGCCTTTTCCATTCGTTCCGGCAATATGGACAGCGGGAAAAGAGTCCTGTGGACTCCCAAGCTCCAGACACAGGCAGCGGATGGTCTCGAGCCCAAGCTTCATGGCCAGAATCTCGTTTCCAAGACCGTATAGATAATCGACTGCTTCCGAAAATTCCATAATCGAACAAGGCGAAGTCCATCAGCCACCTACGGCCAACTACCTGCGGCCAGCCACCTGTGGGGACACAATATGTCCCTCCGGCGATAGCTGATGGACTTCCGGGTCGGCTAAAGGCCATTAATCGAACTTATAGGCCTTCTTCGCGAGCCGATAAGCGGTATCGTGGATCATCTCTGCGGCATCATCCATATCGACAATGCCACGGACAACAAGGCTGGCGATCCAGTCCGCGTCGGCGCGGCGAGCCAGATCGTGACGAGCCGGAATCGATGGGAAGGCGCGTGTATCGTCATTGAAGCCGGTCGTGTTGTAGAGTCCGGCCGTCTCCATCGCCTGATCGCGGTAGCGACGCATGCCGTTGAGACTGTCGTTGAACCACCAGGCCGGGCCAAGCCTGACCGCCGGGTAATGACCGGCAATCGGAGCCAGTTCACGCGAATAGGTCGTTTCATCGAGCGTAAAGAGAATCAGCGTCAGGCGTGGATCGTTGCCGTATTTATTGAGCAGCGGACGGAGTCCCCGCGTAAAGTCGACGCCGACCGGGATGTCGCAGCCCTTATCGTAACCGAAGCGATCGAAGATGACCTGGTTGTGGTTACGGTAGGAGCCAGGATGGAACTGCATGACCAGCCCGTCATCGATGCTCATGCGCGCGTTCTCCATCAGGAGGTGGCCGGTGAAGCGTGCCGCTTCGTCACTGGTCGCGGTCCCGCGGAGTCCCCGCTCGAAGATCGTCTCCGCCTCTGCGTCCGAGAGCTCAACGGTCAGCGGGGTCAGTGCGGCGTGGTCGGTCGCCGTCGCCCCCATCTCCCTGAAAAAGGCGCGCCGCTCTTCAATCGCCTTGATCAGATGGTAGTAGCTGCCGATCTCATAACCACACACTTCACCGAGTTCGAGCAGGTTCTGTTTCCAGTCCGGGCGATCAATGTTGACGACACCATCCGGACGAAAGGTCGGGACGATCCGCCCTGCCCAGCCAGACTCGCGAATCGCGCGGTGATGCTCAAGCCGGTCTGCCGCGCCATCAGTCGTCGCCAGCACCTCGATCCGAAAACGCTCGAAGAGCTGCCGGGGCCGAAACTCCGGCAGCTTCAGGCAGGCCTCGATCTGGTCATAGATCGCCTGCGCGTTCCGGCTGTTCAGCTTCTCCTTCACCCCAAAGAGAATATGGAGTTCGTGGGCCAGCCACATCCCGGTCGGCGTTCCACGGAAGAGATGGAAATTATCGGCGAAAATCTGCCAGATCTTTCGGTGATCGGTCTCGACCGGGCCGCCATCCAGCCGCGGTATTCCGAGCGACTCCAGCGCAATCCCCTGTGAATAGAGCATCCGGAAAATGTAATGATCCGGAATCAGCAGCAGATCGGCCGGCGAGCCGAACTGGTAATCGGGATCAGCGAACATCCGTGGATCGACGTGGCCGTGTGGGCAGACGAGCGGCGCATCCGCCACCATCTGGTAAAGGCGCGTCGCCGTCTCGAATTGTTTCGTCTCCGAATCGAAGAATCGATCGGCTGACAGTCTCATTTGGTCTGACATCTGTAATCGGTCTCCAGAATAATTTGGGCCAGAATGATCGGGAAAAGAAGCGCCTTCCCTCCTGAGCCCTTTAGAATTTCACCAGGTCATCGATGCGGATTGGCTTCCCCTTTTCGATGCTGCGATAGGCGGCAACGCCCGTCAGTAGCGACATGGCGCCGGCACGCGATCCGGCGCGCTGCCGGAGCGGATCCGGAACATTCGGCTTGAAGATCATATCTTTCAGTTTCGGATCGGCGCCATTATGATCGGCCGCCGTCACCTTCATTTCCAGCAACTCGGATTTGCCGAAGTTGAGGGAGAGTCGGAATTCGGCGCTCGAGGAGACGGGCCAGGGCTGGCGGTCATAGTTACGGACATCGAGCCGCCCTTTCGTCCCATTGAAGCTCATAACATAGCCTTCATAGGGCATGAAAGCATTAAGTGAATAGCTCATGATCGCCTTGTTGTTATATTTGACATTGGCGGTCATCGTATCCCAGATATCGATCTCCTCCCGGAAGAGGCACGCATCGCGCAGATAGCCATCCTCGGACTCACAACCGGCATAGAGCTTCATCGCGGAAGGACTCTTCGTCATGTCCCAATAGAAGTTGCAGTCCGATTTGTGCGTGCAGGTTCGACAATTGACGCCCCGCTTCTGACCATTGCGGCCGTAGTGGCGAAGGTCGCCAAAAGCGTTCACCTCGACCGGTTCGGCATCCATGATCCAGTTGATGAGGTCGAAATGGTGCGTCGCCTTGTGGACCCAGAGTGAGCCGGAGTTTTCGCGGCGGGCGTGCCAGCGGCGAAAGTAGTCTGCTCCGTGCTGAATATCGAGATACCAGTGAAAATCGACCGAGGTGATCTCGCCAAGCACACCCGATTGCAGGTATTCGCGCGTCTTCTCGGCAATCGATGAATAGCGCGCGTTGAAGCCGACGATGATCGGGCGGCCATACTTCTTTTCGGCATCGAGCACCCGCTGGCACTTGAACTCATCAGTAGTCATCGGCTTCTCGGTGATCACCTGACAACCAAGTTCGAGCGCGCGGACGATGTAGTGATCGTGGGCCGAATCCTTCGTCGTGACGATGACGGTATCCGGTCTCGTCTCGCTGACCATGCGGTCAAAATCGGTGAAAGTTGGACAGGTGACGCCCATAATCTCTTTTGCGACCTCGACACGCTTACGGTTGATGTCGCAGAGTCCAACAAATTCGACCTGGGCCTCGTATGGTTTGACGACTCCGGTTCCCCACATCGATGTTCCACGGCCACCGGTGCCGACGAGGGCCAGACGCCGCCGCGGCGCAACCGGACGCACAGCCGAATCACCAAGGTTTCCGGTCGCCAGCGTCAGACCTGCACCCGCACGTGCAGTCTGATCCAGAAATTCCCGGCGGGTATACTGATCAGATTTCATGAAATTGTTCTCCCTGTTTGCGATCGATTAGTGCTTCCAAATTGCCCAACTTTATTGCTCAACTATATTGCTCAAGAGTCGCTTAAATGATTCCAAACACTTATTTCACCGGATGATAAACTCTCTCGATACTAAATCTCAATGGCCGGACGAATGAACTTTTGGCGACCAGTCGTGATAATATGCCAGTCGACGTGACCATCGGTGGAGACTGGCCCGCCCGGGCCTCAATTGGTATCGATTTGGAGCCGGATGACGGCGTTTTGTGCAATGGATTTTCAGCTCGTATCAGAATACAGCCC
>JBEIMN010000165.1:0-6656 GCA_040378705.1 Acidobacteriota bacterium | reverse complement strand
CCCTGCAGGTTGTTGGCCTTCGAGGCATAACAGAGCTTCAATCTGCCGTGATACTCCCGCGCTTCGAGGAGCGCGGCAATATTGCGGCGGATTCGCGGCGCGGAGACGACGAAGAGCGGCGTTCCATAACGATTGGCCAGCTCGATCGCATCGACCCCATTTATCCGCAGACGATTTTCGACGATTTCGAGGTAACCCTCGATCGGCCAGCCGGGAGTTCCCGAAGCCGTGGAAGAGACAGAATTGGATGACATACTCGAAATTCTTTCAGTAATTACCCATCGGGCAGAAATTATCTATCGTGCAAGCCTGGCGATCGCCGGGGCAACGGCAAAGCTGGTCGATTCAAGCGCTGCCTCGGCCTCGGCGCGAGTCGCCCCGGATTTATGCATGACAATGGCGACACGCAGATCCCAGTTGGCCGCTTCGAGCACCTGACGCGCCCCCTCCTCATCTTGCCCGCACTCGGCGCTGACGATGCCGATTGCACGGTGACGCAGCTTGATATTGCGCGGCTGCATGTTGGTCATGCGGTTTCCGGTAACATAGCCAAGCCGAACCATGGTCATGGTCGAGAGCATGTTGAGCACCAGCTTCTGGGCAGTCCCGGATTTGAGGCGGGTCGATCCGGCAAGCACCTCCGGGCCGACGACCGGCTCGATCGGAATTTCAACCGCGCGTGCGAGGTCAGTCCCCTCGTTGCACGTTACGGCAATCGTCAGCGCGCCGATCTGACGCGCATAGGTGACCGCGCCAATGGTGTAGGGGGTGCGGCCACTCGCGGCGATACCGACGACGACGTCGAGCGCGGAGACGGAACGCGACTGCAGGTCACGGACCCCGGCCTCCCGATCATCCTCCGACGCTTCGACCGACCGGTAACACGCTTCATACCCGCCGGCGATGATTCCCTGCACCAGTTCCGGCGGGACGCCAAAGGTCGGCGGACACTCCGAGGCATCGAGAATTCCGAGACGCCCGCTCGTCCCGGTTCCGACATAGATCAGGCGCCCACCTGCCGCCAGTCGGGCTGCCGTCGCATCGACCGCCTGGGCGACCGCCGGCAACACCCTCTCGACCGCCAATGCAACCTGCCGGTCTTCTTCATTGATTATCCGCAGGGCATCGAGCGTCGGAAGCTGATCGATTCCCTCCGTCCGTGGATTCAGTTGTTCAGTCGTATTCATTTTTCCAGATCTGAATTAGTGGGCGGTGAGGGCTCTTGCCATCCTCGTCGCCCCAATTACAGGTGATTCGAGCGGCGCCGAAACGATCGCCAGCGGAGCCGTTCGGTTGATCTCCGCGCGAAGCGGCTCGATTATCAACTCGCCCGCTTCGAAGACTCCGCCAACATAGGCGACACGAAAACTTTCGACCTCCATCCGCAACTGCTCAATCACGGCAACCGCCGCCCTTGCCAGCTCGATCGCGGCATCGTGGAGGATGCGAATCGCGACCTTGTCCTGTTGCTGTGCGGCGCTGACGACGAGCTTTGAGAGTTGTGCAATCCTGCCCGCGACCTCTGCCGGTGAATCATAGATGACCGGCGGAAGCTCCGGCGGCGAGGAGACGCCGAAATGGCGCAGCACCGGATCCATCATTATCGTCGGTTCGCCACGATAATCGTAAGCCATGACGACCGCCTCGAGGGCGCGGCGACCGATGTAGGAACCACTGCCCTCATCGCCCATCGTCGGCCCCCAGCCACCTGCGCGCGCAAACCGGCCGCGGGCGTTGATGCCGCAGGCGATCGAACCCGTCCCGGCAATTATCACCACTCCCGGCTGGTTGCCCGTCGCACCGGCCAGCGCGACTCGGGCATCCGTCTCAAGCACGATCTCCGGAATCGGCAATGCCTCTCTTAGCGCGGAGAGCATCCGTCGGTTGTGATCGGGGTGCGAAACCCCTGCGAGCCCGATGCAGGCGGCCCCGATCGCCGCCGCGGTGATACCAGCCTGTCGGCAGGCATCCTCAACCGCCTGAATGATGTGCAGGACTGCCTTCTCAAGGCCGATTCGCAGAAAATTGGCGGCATCGGTCAGCCCCTCCCCGACAACCTTCCCATCCTGATCAACGATCGCGGCCCGACAACTCGTCCCGCCACCATCGATCCCAAGCCAGTAACCGACTTCGGATGACCGTCCGTCGATCAGGCGGTCATTAGAATTGGGCGAGGTGGGCGAGTTGGCCGAATTGGGCGAATTGGGCGAATTGGCCGATTTGGCTTCCAATGCGACGGTGTCCATTAAGCTATTTGTCTCACGATAATCCGGCCCACGATCAATCTCAAATCGGCCGTGGTGGCCCGAATCGGCCGTGGTGACTAATAGTGCTTCTCAGGCTTCTTTGGCCTCTGCGGATTTGATAATTTCAACCACGATCTGATCACTGGCCGGCTGGCCAGACGTTCAAAGTGTCATCTTTACAAGTAACCTTCTGCATCATACACTTGCGTGGATTGGTTCGACAATATAAACAGGACACGGAAATAACCTGACGACCGGGAAGCTTTTCTGGCAATCTGGAGCAACAATGCGGAAACAGTCTCGACAACTTGCCATTCTCATCCACGCGCTGATCATCGTGGTCTCAATTCTGCCGGGCGGAGCAGGGGCGCAGCGCCCTGATCGTCCACCGGCAAGAGACTTTGAGGGGACACCGGTTCTGGCTGCCGGGATCGAGGTCGTTCCGGAAGGAACCTATCTGCTGCTCGAGATGGAGACACGACTCAGTTCACGCGAGTCGCGGCAGAGCGATCGCTTCCAGGCGCGCCTTGCCTCACCGGTTGTCGACGCGCGCGGTCGGACATTGATACCGGAGGCGGCCTATGTCGTCGGCCACGTCAGTGCGGTCCGCCCGGCCAAGTGGCGTCGCCGTTCCGGCATCATCTCGGTTGAATTCGACTATCTTTATATGCCGAGTGGCCAGGAGATTCCAATCCGCGGCTATCTGACCAGCGCCGACGCCGAGGATCGCCACCGGATCGACGAGGAAGGAACGATTCGCGGCGGGGCGCCACGCAAACGTGACATCGTTTTTATTGGTGGTGGAGCAGGCGCCGGAGCAGCGATCGGAATGATCGCCGGCGGGACCCTTGCCGGCGCCGGGATCGGTGCGGCGGTCGGTCTGACCGCGACGCTGCTGATGAAGGGACAGGAAGCGGTCGTCGAGGAGGGGCAACGGATTGCGCTCGGCCTGACGGAAGACCTCAGAGTCGAACAGACCACCGACTATCCGGCCCCTGAAAAGCGTATCGAGCGACCGACGAGCCCGATTGCCCCGAGCCGCCCGATCAGCAATGGATCTGAAAACCGTGGTGACAGGACAGACAGCAGCCAGTCTCAGGTCGGCAGCGGCTCGGTCAATCTGAGCGCGATCCGCTCCGAGCGCAGCAGTGACGGACTGATTCGCGTCCTGATCACGGCCGAGACCCCCTCGACCGGCTGGCGCATCTTCACCAATCACGAGATCTCACGGGATACGGTTGAAGTGCGCCTCAGCGGAGTGGCGCCAGCCATTTCTGCGACACGCCAGATCTCACATCCAACCGCACCAACCATTGTTATCCAGGATCGCACCAGCCGCATCCAAAAAATTGTTGTCCGTGGCAAGAATACGGTCCAGTCGATCGGCGTCAACAGCTCCTGGACCGACCGCGGATCGAAGACCTCGACGACCAGACCCGGAACCAATTCACCCCCACGTGACAATAATCAGGGCGACACACCATCGAGGCAGTCCGGCGACCAGCCCGGTGATCTGTCAGGAACCTCCACCGGCAAGCCCTCTCCGGAGATGCTCGAGGCATCCACGCGCATCGAAAAGGAGATCGACCTCATTCGCTATAACTTTGCCTCATCGATTGGCATCTGGCTCAACAAGGACGGCACTTACGACGTACTGACTGGCCGGACCCCATCGGGCGAGGAGAAACGATTCCTCGATGGCCTCGGAGCCCTCTCCAACTCGGTCAGGGTCTGGCATTACAACTCCCCCACCGCCGCCTCACGCCGGTCGAACAGCCTCCGAATTCGGGAGGACGCTCTGGTCGTCGAATCAAGCTGGAAGCGGATATCGATGAGCAGCGAGACAAACCAGATGGTCAGAAATATGCTTGGTGAGGTGAGAATTTTGTCTGAAAGCCTGGAGTAGCCCAGGGAAATGGCTACCCGCAAGATTGAGTTGTGGCGCGCCCGGCAGGGCTCGAACCTGCGACCTACGGCTTCGAAGGCCGGCGCTCTATCCAACTGAGCTACGGGCGCGAATAATCATTATTAGCACAGATTGCAGATCTTAGTCCATAGCCCGGGCCGGGTTCTGAAGATGGCGGCGGGCAAACCTGAAATTTTCGCGACAATTCGCGACAAGTTGATATGACGAGAGATGGAATGAAGACCAAAACGACGATCGGAATCATGGGGCTCGGCACAGTCGGGACAGGGGTTGTTCAGATAATCCGCGACAATCCAAAATTCGAAATCCGGCGAATTGCCGTCCGCCATCCGGATCGGAAGCGCGAAATCGACCTCACCGGCATCGAGGTAACCAATGACCCGTTCCGGCTGGTGACCGATCCGGAGATCGAGGTCATCGTCGAGGTTGCCGGCGGAATCGATCCGGCCTTCGAGGTGATCACGCGCGCCATCCGCGCCGGGAAGCATATCATTACCGCCAACAAGGGGCTGATTGCCCGCCACGGGCAGGAGATCTTCGCACTCGCGCGCGAGCATCGCGTGACAGTCTTCTTCGAGGCCGCGGTCGCTGGCGGAATCCCGCTTATCTCGACTCTCCAGCGCGGACTGCTGGCAAACGGCATCACACGCGTCGCCGGGATCGTCAATGGCACTACCAACTACATTTTGTCGCGGATGGAGAAAGAAGAGATTCCATTTGCTGAGGCCCTTGCCGCGGCGCAGGCTGCCGGTTATGCGGAGGCGGATCCGACTGACGACATAGAGGGTAACGACGTCTCCTACAAGATCGCGATCCTTGCCTCCCTCGCCTTCCACAGACCGATCGCGGCCGATCAGATCTATCGCCAGGGCATCACGCAGATCTCTGATCTCGATATCCGGCTTGCCGCCGATTTTGGCTATCGCATCAAGATGATCGGGCTGGCCCAGCCGGCAGCGGGCGATGCTGACCTGCTCGATGTCCGTGTCCACCCGATGCTGATCCCGCTCACACACCCACTGGCCGGGGTAGACGGAGTCAACAACGCAATCTTCATCAAGGGGGATGTGGTTGGTGAGATCATGCTCTTTGGCCCCGGAGCCGGCCGGATGCCAACGGCCAGTGCGGTCGTCGGTGACCTGATAAACCTCTCCAACGCGCTTCGGCTGCCGGAGTTCGCGGACTATTTTCAGCTCTCGCTCGACTCACATCCGAGCCGCATCCTGCCAATCGAGGAGACTGAGAACGCCTACTATATCCGACTCCAGACTCATGATATTCCCGGCGTGATCGGCCAGCTCGGAACCGCCTTTGGCAATCACCAGGTAAGCCTGCACAGCATTACGCAGAAGGGTGTCGCGAGGGATGGCAGCGCGACGATCATCATGCTGACTCATCAGGTCCGTGAACGAGCCGTCCAGGCGGCACTCGATGAGATCCGATCGCAGCCAACCACCCAGCAGGTCGGTGTCGTGCTTCGGGTTTTGGTTTGAGATCTGACACGGCAGAGGATTCGGGAATCAAAGCGGGTGTGGGTGACGACTTTCCCACCGGACTGCCCCGGTCCGCCCCGGAACCAGGGTGACCTGGCGGAATATCAGGAGGCCTTACTCTCGGCGGCAATCGCGACAACGAGTCGCGATTCCGTCAGCGGAGTGACAAACTTGTACCCGCGAAGCCGGTTCGACTCGCCGTCTCCACGCCGGCCACGCACGGTTTCGATCAGCTTTGGCTCGAAATTACGATCGATCTTGTTGCGAAGATAATTGATGTAGACGTCGATCACATTGGTCAACTGATCAAAATTCCCATCCCATACCTGCTCCGAAAGAATGTCGCGGGTTAGTGTCTGATCCGGGTAGGACATCAGGCACTTCAGCAGTTCTGACTCCTTGCCGGTCAACTGGACCTCAATCCCGGCACGCGACGCGCGGCGGTTGCTCAGATTGAGTACCAGGTCGCCAATCTGCATCAGCGAATTGCGCTCCTTGATCGACTGGCCGGAATGACCATTCTGATTGGCCAGTCGGTGAAGAGTGCGAACACGTGTCATCAGTTCCGAAAAATCGAATGGCTTGGTCAGGTAGTCGTTGACACCGATCTCACGTCCACGAACCTTAATCTCCGGGCTCTCATTTGTCGTCAGAACAAGCACCGGAACCTTGACGTCGGAATCACGCAATTCGCGTGCAATCTCAAGCCCATCGCGACCCGGAAGCCCCATGTCCAGGACAATCAACTCGTGTTTCCCACTCTTTCCAGCTTCAAGTCCCGTCCTTCCATCACTGACCAGGTCGACCTTCATGCCTTCCTTTTCCAGACCTCGCTTGATGAGATCGGCCATCTTCTGCTCATCCTCTACCACCAAAACGCGCATGAACATTATTCAACTCCTGTTTATCCTGATGATTCAGCGAACACGTAGATCGAAACCTGTCACCATCCGGGAAGGAACCATCAAAGACTGAATCTCGTCAGGGATG
>JBEIMN010000164.1:0-6702 GCA_040378705.1 Acidobacteriota bacterium | reverse complement strand
GATCACCGAGGATCAGGTATTGCAGGCGCTGCGCGCGGTGAAGGATCCGGATCTGCACAAGGACATTGTGACACTGAACATGATCCGGGACATGGCCGTCTGCGGGGGAATCGTCTCATTCCGTTTCGTATTGACGACCCCGGCCTGTCCGGTGCGTGACCAGTTGAAGTTCGAGGCGGAGAAGGCGGTCATGGGGATTGCCGGGGTCGAACGGGTCGAGGTGAAGATGGACGCCGAGGTGCCAAAGGCGCGCGGAGTGATCGACAAGTCGGAGATCGCCGGTATCAAGCACATCGTCGCGGTCAGTTCGGGCAAGGGGGGCGTTGGTAAATCGACGGTCTCGGTCAACCTTGCCGTCTCACTCGCGCTGAGCGGTGCGAAGGTCGGCATTCTGGATACGGACGTCTATGGTCCGAACGTCCCGATCATGATGGGCGGTCACGATCTTCCGATAGCCCATGGCAATATGATCGTGCCGCCGGTCTATCACGGAGTGAAGACCATGTCGATCGGGCTGCTCAACCCCGGAGACAAGGCCGTAGTCTGGCGCGGACCGATGCTCCACTCGGCAGTCTCACAGTTTCTGCGCCAGGTTGAGTGGGGAGAGCTCGACTACCTGATAATCGACATGCCCCCCGGGACAGGCGATGTGCAGCTGAGTCTCGCGCAGATGGTCGCCGTCGCCGGAGCAGTGCTGGTGACGACACCGCAGGAGGTCGCGCTGAGCGATGTCCGCAAGGCCTATAGTATGTTTGAGCAGCTTCACGTGCCGGTTCTCGGCATCGTCGAAAATATGAGCTATTTCGAGTGTGCTCACGGTGAACGCTATCATATCTTCGGCAATGGCGGTGGAGAGGCGCTGGCGGAAAGGTATCAGGTTCCCTTCCTCGGCGCGGTACCGATTTCGATGAGCATTCGCGAAGGCGGTGATCTTGGAATTCCGGTGGTGATCAGTCAGCCGCAAAGCCAGCAGGCAAAGGCTTTTCAGCACGTTGCCGAGCAGGTTGCCGCGCAGGTTAGTATCGAGGCGATGAAGGCCCAGAAGGCACTTCCGGTCCTCAATTTGAAGAAGTGAGTTGACGGGGTTTCGGCGGGTAGATTATCCTTGAACTGTTTTGGAGTTGGGTACTTTTTGGGGATTGGTTTACCGGTACTGGCCACAATGCCTGGCCAGATTTGAACGGGCCACTTGAACGAATCGACTGGTCAGTCGAGGCTGGTTGTGGGATGGTCCATTCCAAGGTCAGTTTTTTAGGCTCATACCAATTATAGTTGCGTGACATTGAGTACCATCAGGTACCAATACGGAGCCAATTAGGGAGCCAATTAAGGAGTATGCGAAGATGAATTTGATGATTACAGACTCGGCGGCGCTTGAGGTTAAGAAGTTTCTGGAAGCGGAGCAGGTCAACGGAGTTGGCGGGCTTCGCGTGCGGGTGGTTCCGGGTGGTTGTTCCGGATTTCAGTATGCGATGAATATCGAAGAGGCACCGCAGGCAACCGACGAGGTGGTCGAAGCGTGTGGACTGCGTGTCTTCGTTGACATGTTCAGCTCACAGTATCTCGACAACGTCCAGATCGATTATGTCAACAGCGTTATGGGATCGGGCTTCACCTTCAACAACCCGAACTCAGAGGGTGGTTGTGGTTGTGGAAGCTCATTCTCGGCCTGAAGCGCCGGGCTGGCAGTATCGCCGGACCGGGCCTCCGCATAATTGGGCTGAACAACTAGTTGGCCTGACTGCTGGCCGACTATAAAATCGACCGAGATCGAGGGGGTTCCCTGCGCCTGAAGAGCGTGGGGAGCCCTTTTCGTTTCTGAGTCGGGTTGTAACTACACCAGAGTCGGCAGAGTGTGTAAAACTTGGTGACGAAAGATCTGATCAGGGGTAAGAATGAATCTGGAAGAGGCGAATTTGGAAAACGAGTATCGGTCACTTCGGGAAGGTGTTGGGGTACTCGATCTTTCCGGGAGTGGCCGAATCGAGTTGAGTGGTGGCAATGCCGTTCAGTTTCTGAACGGGCTGGTGAGTAACGACATCAAATCGCTGCAGGATGGAGATGGGGTGCTGGTGGCGTTTCCAACTTTGCAGGGAAAGCTGCTCGCGCTGGCTCGTGTCTATCGTGACGGCGAGGCGCTGTTGTTGGAGGTTGACGGGATCAACCGCGAGAAGATTGTCAGGAATTTGAGCCGGTTCATCCCCGCGGGCGGTTTTTTCGTTCGTGATCTGGGAGTGGAGACCGGGATGATCTCGCTGCAGGGGCCACGAACGGCGGAGCTGATTGCCGCGCTGACCGGAGTTGATATTGGCGGGATGGTCGGGCATCGGCTGCTGACTGGAACGATTGGGGCGACTGCCGTCCGGATTGTGACCAATCGCCGGTGCGGCGAGGTCGGCTGCGACCTCATCATCCCGGTGGCGGGATTGGAAGAGGTTCGACGGATGATACTTGCGACGGGCAGCGGCTATGGTGTACAGCTCGTCGGAGAGGAGTCTTTCGAAACGGCACGGATCGAGGCTGGGGTGGCGCGCGAGGGGGTCGACACGGGTGAGGATTACATCATTCTCGAGACGGGGCTCGAAGATGCCGTCAGTTATACCAAGGGATGTTATCTTGGTCAGGAGGTGATCGCGCGAATCCACTGGCGTGGCCAGCCGGCGCGGCAGCTTCGCGGTCTGCTGCCCGACCAGCCACTCGACTCACTGGCGGAACTCGAGCTTCGGGCGATCGATGGATCACAGGCCGGACGTAAGGTTGGAACGATCACGAGTGCGACGAACAGCCCGGCGCTCGGACGCCCGATCGCGCTTGGCTATGTCCACCGCTACTATCTGAACACCGGGACAGTCCTCGAGATATTCAGGGGAGAGATACGCCTCTGCCAGGCGGTGGTGACGACGCTTCCCTTCACGACGACGGCGGCGAGCGCCTGAACCTCCCGGGTGAGGCTCTCCGGCGGCCAACATTACAACTGGAGACGAGATTGGGTTATGGACGAAAACGAGTTGATTGAAGAGGTTGCCAGCGAGATGGTCTGGGGAATCGATTCGGCGGAAACCGCCTACAGTGTGATTGCAAGGTACGTCGAGCACACGCAGATCTCCGGGATGGTGATTGCGCTGCTGGCGGGAGTACTGGGCGAGGAGAAGGTGCGGCCACTCGCCGATAATGAGTACTGGCAGGCCTATCTCGCCGGCCGGCGGAGCCTGGCCGAGGCGAAGGACGATATCGATCGGCTGACGCGCATGATCGAGCGCATGCGCGAGCGAGAGTCCTGACACGTGAGTGCAAGCCTGCCGCATAAATATCTGGAAGCGATCGAACTATTCAATCGCGGTGAGTATTTCGAATGCCATGAGTTGCTTGAAGATCTGTGGTGTCTGGCAGAGGGTCTGGTCAGGAATTTCCTGCAGGGGTTGATCCAGGTGGCGGTCGCGCTCCATCACGAATCGCGTGGCAACGCGAAGGGTGCGCGCGGTTTGTACGAGCGTGGACGCGGACGGCTTGTCTCGGCGCGAGCGATCGAATCAGACCTGCTCCTCGCGATTGACGTCGAAAGACTGCTCGATCAACTGGACCACTTTTTTCTGAAGGCGACCGACCGGCTGACGGCGACCGACCGGCTGACGGCGACCGACCGGATCGCCCCGCAAATAGTTCCGCGGGCGGCGGAACACGATCGAGAATCGATGCTATCAACCGAAAAACTACAGTTTGAATTCGTAATCAGCGAAGAGTCACTGCGGCTCGATCAGTTTGTCTGCCGGGAGTTGCCGCGGATCAGCCAGACACGCGTCCGGCGGATGATTGCGGAGTCGGATGTCCTGGTCAATGAAGCGGCGTCACTGAAGGGGTATAAACTGAAATCCGGGGACCGTGTGGTGGTCAGTGTCCACGCGGCGGACAAGTCTTCGGCCACGCCGGAGCCAATTCCGCTCGACGTCCTCTACGAGGATCGGGATCTGATCGTCGTCGACAAGCCGCAGGGGCTGCTGGTCCATCCGAACCATATCGAGAAATCCGGGACACTGACAAACGGCCTCGCCTGGCATTTCTGGAAGACGGAGGGTGAGGCGATTCGGCCCGGACTTGTCCACCGGCTCGATCGCCAGACCTCGGGGGCGATTGTAGTCGCCAAGACGGCCCGCGCACACCGGACATTATCGAAGCATTTTCGTGAGCGATGGGTAAAGAAGGTCTATCTGGCGCTGGTGAGCGGGATCGTCGGGCCGGAGCGTGGAGAGATCGACGCCCCGATCGGATCGAATCCGACAACCTGGCCACGGTGGCAGGTGATGGAGAGTGGGCGAGCGGCCAAGACGAGCTATCGTGTCCGACGGCGATTTGCCGCCCATACGCTGCTCGAACTCGAGCCGTTAACCGGGCGAACGCATCAGTTACGGATCCATTGCGCGCTGATCGGGCATCCGATCGTCGGCGACACCGTCTATGCCACATCAGCCGACCCGATCGTTCACCAGCAGCGGCTCAAGGTTCAGCTTCTGCACGCCTGGCAACTCCAGTTCCGTCATCCGGCGACCAACGAAGAGATTCGCTGCGAGGCGCCAATACCAGCGGTGATGCAGGAGGTTCTCAAAAGCCTGACGGAAGAGGGCGAAAAATGAGCGACTATGACGTGATCATCATTGGCGGGGGGCCGGCGGGGATGAGTGCCCTGCTCTGGTGCCATTCGCTTGCGCTGCGCGGTCTGATGCTCGAAAGAGCGCCCGAACCGGGTGGGCAGATGATGCAGATGTTTCATCAGGTATCAGACTATCCCGGACTGCCCGGCCTGACTGGCCGTGAGATGCGCGACCGTTTCGTCGAGCATCTCGCTGAGCTGCGACTCGAATGGCGGAGCGGGTGTCGGATCGACGAACTTGATCTGCCATCGCGAAGCCTCGTCTGCGATGGTGAGCGGCTCACAGCTCGCGGCCTGATCATCGCGACCGGGGCGCGGAAAAGGTCGCTCGACGTTCCGGGCGAGGAGCGTCTCGCGACGCGCGGGGTCAGCTTTTCGGCGACACGCGATCACTCACTCTATGCCGGGCGCAGCGTCTGCGTCATTGGCGGCGGAGACTCCGCGATCGAGAACTGCCTGATCCTCTCCCGCGTCTGCCCGCAGGTGACGCTGATCCATCGCTCAAATCAGTTCCGGGCCCGTGAAGACTGGCTTGCCGCCGCCCGATCGGCATCGAATATCAGTTTTCTGGCTCATCACGATGTCGTCAGCATTGAGGGTCAGGAGAGGGTCGAAAGGATAATCGTCAACGATCGTCAAAGCGGTCTGCTGCGCGAGATCGAAACGGACGCCGTCTTCGTCAAGATCGGTATCGCCCCGAATACAGCGCCATTTGCCGGGCGGATCGCGCTCGATGAAGCCGGCTATGTCGTCGTCGATCGTCGGCTCCGAACCTCGATCGACTGGGTCTATGCGGTTGGAGATGTGACCGCCCCGGTCTGCCTGAGTGTCGCAACCGCCGTCGGCCACGGCGCGGTCGCCGTCAAGGATCTCAAGGAGAGGCTCGAGGGGCGCTGACGGCGGCGAAGAGACTCAATGAACCGCCTTGTCCGGTACCGGGAGCATGGCGTGAAACTCTTCGTGGAAACGATCGTGATACGAATCAAGGACAGCCGCGACCCGATCCGGATCGTGCGCCGCAACTATCAGCCCGGCGTGGTGCCTTCGAGTCATTCGCCAGACGATCTCATCGTCGTCAAACGCGTTCAGATCCGGCCACTCCTGCCGTGCAAGCGTGATAATGATCCCGGCGTGCAGTTCGCGTGACGGCTGGACATCGTAGGAATCAGCATCTCCCGAAAGCTCAACCTTTGCCCATTCAGCCCACAGATTGAGTCCGGTCGCCGCTTCGATCATCTCGGCAATGTTGGCGCCACCGACACGCGCAGCAATCTCCAGAAAATAGAGCTCCCCATCCGCACCGCGAATGAACTCGGCGTGGGTTACGCCCTGCTTCATCCCGAGTCCCCTGATCACCTCACGATTCAGTTTTCGCAGGGCCTTCTCTTCACGCGACCGTCTCCGCAACATCCGGCTGATGAAGACTCCACCATCGTGCGAAATATTCATTGGGGGCGCACCATACTCACTGGCGACCGCAAAGAGGACCGATCGGTCGTGGACGATCGAATCGACGTGGCAGACTTCACCCGCCACAAACTTTTCCAGCAGATAATGTGACTGCAGGTCGCCCAGTTCGTGCAGAATTGGCCAGATCTCATCGGCCGAGTGGATCTTTCTGATGCCGATCGCCGAGGCGGAGGAGCGTGGCTTGAGAACCCACGGCCCCGGAACCCGCGCCAGGAAAGTGCTTACCTCATCGTGGTTGAAGACCGGACAGAAGTCGGGGACGAGAATGTTGCGCGACCTCGCACGCATCCTCATGGCCAGCTTGTCACGGAAAAACCGTGTCTTCGACTCACCCATCCCCGGAAGCCGGAGATGCTCACGGAGGCTCGCCGCCATCTCGAGGTCAAATTCATCGAGCGCGACCAGGCGCGAGATCCGATTTGTCCGCGCCAGGTAACTGACGGCATTGACCATGTGGTCACGAACCGTGAGGGTCGGCATGACAAAGAACTCGTCGATCGATTCGGCGATCTCCCACATGAGGCAATCTCGCTTCTTCGCGTTGCACAGCTACGAGCATTTGCGAAATCACTTGGGGTTCGTGAAGT
>JBEIMN010000163.1:0-6745 GCA_040378705.1 Acidobacteriota bacterium | reverse complement strand
AGATGGCGGTTGAATTCGTCGAGCGCATAGTCGACACCGTCATTCTCCAGCCCATAGATGTGAATCCCGCCCTCGAACCGACCTTCGACCTCTTCACGGACGATGCTGTAGACTGCGTTCTCGACACGTTTCAGCATACTGGTCAGTATGTATCCCGGCTTGATCCAGTTCTGATTCGCATCGACGCCGATCGCGTATTTGCCGTATGCTTCCGCCGCGTCGAAGACCCCGAGCCCCGAGTTTCCCGCCGCCTGGAAAATGATGTCCGCGCCCTGTTCATACTGCGAATTGGCCAGTTCACGCCCCTTGCCGGGATTGTTCCACGCCGTATCCGTGATTCCAACGTAGTTGCGAATGATGCGAATCTTCGGATTGACGTACCGTGCCCCCTCCTCGTATCCGGTCGCAAACTTGTGGATCAGCGGAATATCCATTCCGCCTACGAAACCAAGAATCCCGGTCTTACTCTGATAGGCCGCGATCATTCCAACCAAAAACGAACCCTCATGCTCGCGGAAGAGCAGGCTCGCCACATTTGGGAGGTCAGAGGCCGAATCGATGACGACAAAGTGGAGCGCGGGATAGTCGGCCGCAATCTGAGTGATGATCGGCCCCTGAACAAAGCCTACGCCAGCAATCAGATTGTAACCATACTGCGCAAACGCACGGAGTGCCGGCTCAATCGAGGTCGGATCTCCCGGCTCGACATCGCGAAGAAGAATCGGCATATCCTTCTTTGCGCGCAGCATTCCGAGATTGGCCGCCGTGTTGAAGGATCGATCATCTTTTCCGCCAATATCAAAGACGATGCCAACCTTCGCGCGGTAGTCTCCATTCTCTGCCGCCAGGTCCCGCGTGACGCATCCGGCCTGACCAATCAGCAGCATCGTCATCAGCAACAGGATCAGATAATTTTTCACCACTTACTCACAGCCTTTCAACAATATTTCGGCAATTTTTGGGCAATTTTTCAACTTTTATTGTGGGTTCAGAAATTTTCGACGGGCCAATCAGTCGCAAATGATTTCGTGGATCAGCGGCGGAACCGGAACCGGAGCCTCGTCGATCGACCACGCCGCGGCCATTCGCTGGCGCATGCGGTCGAGTTGGCTCGCGTCATCATACCAGGCCGTAATGAGTGGCTGCCCCGGAATGACCGCCTGACCCAGTTTCGCGTGGATCTCCAGCCCGACACCGTAATCGATTCGATCCCCGAGGCTGACCCGTCCGCCGCCCCATTCCATGACGATCCGACCAAGCTCTTCCGTCTGAACCGCCGTGACAAAGCCAGTCTGCCCCGCCGTCACCGTCGCCTGATATCGAGCTCGCGGGAGAAGCCCCGGATCATCGCAGACGCGCGGATCTCCACCCTGGAGCTCGATCACCCTCCGGAAACGCTCGAGCGCCGCCCCGGAAGCGAGCGCCACCCGGACACGTTCCCGCGCGATCCCGACCTCAGACTCGACGCCACACGATACCAGCATCCACGCCGCCAGCTCGATGCTCAACCTGGAAAAGTCTCCATCAGACTCTCCGCGCAGAGTCTCTATCGCCTCGCCAGTCTCAACCGCGTTGCCAACCCAGCGCCCAAGCGGCTGGTTCATATCCGTAATCAGCGCCGTCACCCTGACGCCCATCTCGCGGCCAACCCTCGACATCATCCGCGCCAGCGCCACCGCGTCCTCCTCGAGCCGCATAAATGCGCCATTCCCCGTCTTGACGTCAAGCACCAGCCCGTCGATCCCTTCCGCCAGCTTCTTTGACATGATCGACGCACACATATACGGCCGGAATGGCACCGTCGCCGTCAGATCACGCAACGCATAGATTTTTCGATCGGCCGGCGCGATCTCCTTCGTCTGACCAATCAATGAAAGCCCGCAGTCGGCAAGGACTCTCCGAAACTCGACCAGCGAAAGGTCGGTTCGAAAACCCGGAATCGATTCCAGCTTGTCGAGTGTCCCCCCCGTATGCGCCAGCGCACGCCCGGAGATCATCGGAACCGCCGCACCGCAGGCGGCAACCACCGGGGCCACAACCAGCGAAGTCTTGTCGCCAACCCCACCAGTCGAGTGCTTGTCGACCTTTGGCATCAACAGCTCATCGTGCGTCAGAACTATGCCGGAATGGAGCATCTCCACGACCAGCGTCGCCGTCTCCCGATCACTAAGCCCGCGCAGAAACCCGGCCATGAGCCAGGCCGCCATCTGATAGTCCGGGATCCGACCATCCGTATAACCTCGGATCAGAAAGGCGATCTCATCCGCCTCGAGCTCCCTGCCGTCACGCTTCTTTTCAATCAGATCCTGTGGCCGCATCTCTTACACTCCTGCTTCCCGGCTATGACGAATGTCCGTTCTCCGTCACAATCATGACTATCACCTGGGCGCCAATCGCCTCACCACGTCCGATCGCGTCGAGCCCCTCGTTCGTCTTCGCCTTGATATTGAGTTGTGTTGGCTCGATTCCGAGCGTCTCGGCGAGCTTCGTCCTCATGGAATGAATGTGCGGCTGCATCTTTGGCCGCTCGGCGAGAATCGTCGCATCGATATTGACGATGTGCAGCCCACGCTCCGAAAGAAACCGACAGACCTCACTCAGGAAGATCATGCTGTCGGCCCCTGCCCAGCGCGGATCAGTATCCGAAAAATGCGTCCCGATATCGCCAAGCCCGGCCGCGCCAAGCAGCGCGTCCGTAATCGCATGGCTCAGGCTGTCGCCATCGGAATGGCCATGCAAACCACGCTGAAAGGGGATCTCGATCCCCCCAAGTATCAGCTTTCGACCCTCGACCAGGCGGTGAATGTCGTAGCCGATGCCAGTCCTGAATAGATTCATGATTGTTCTTTTTGGAAGAGGCTCTCTGCCAGCAGCAGATCCTCCGGTGTGGTGATCTTGAGGTTATGCGGGGAGCCTTCGACAATCGCAACCGCGACGCCAAGACGCTCGACCAGCAGTGAGTCGTCGGTCGTCAGGGCCGGTGGAAGGCCGTCTTTGCGCGCCGCTTCGTTGGCGCGCCAGAGCAGATCGTAACGGAAAGCCTGCGGAGTCTGGGCGCGGTAGATGCGCCGCCGATCGAGCGTCCGGCGAATCATCCCCTCCTCGACCTCTTTGATCGTATCGGTTGCCGCCAGGGCCAGGATTGCCGCTCCCGTCTCACGCGCACGCGCAATGACCGCCGATATCTGGGCCGGGGTGACGAAGGGACGGACCGCATCGTGAACCGCGACGATCTCCGGCTCCCAATCCCGCGCCGCCTCCAGCGCGTTGCGGATCGAATCGCTCCGCTCACTCCCACCCGCCACCAGCCGGACCGGCTTTCTCAATCCGGCCCCAGCCAGTATCTCACGGAAAGTATCGATCTCCGACGCCGGAAGCGCAACTATCATCGCGCCAATTTCCGGACATTCATCGAAACGTCGCAGCGTGTGGACAAGTATCGGCGCTCCGGCGATCGTTAAAAACTGCTTCGGTATCTCCCCGCCAAACCGCGATCCACTCCCGGCTGCCGGTATGATTGCAAGATTCATGCGCTCTGCTGCCCCATCTACTCCTGAGTATCCACCGACTGACCATCAACCGGCAAAGGCAGATGCGGAATCCCTGCCGGTGGAACCGCCGAACCCGCCCGGGCCGAACGCTCCCGCGATTCACTTCGCGACTCCTCGACCCGGCCAAAAATCATCTTCCCAGCCGTCGTCTGGAGCACGCTCGTCACCACCATGTCGACGTTCTTGCCAATCTGGCGACGCGCGTTGTCGACCACCACCATCGTCCCATCGTCAAGATACGCGACACCCTGATTGTACTCCTTACCCTCCTTGAGGATAAAGACCCGCATTATTTCACCTGGCAGAACGACCGGCTTCAACGCATTCGCCAGCTCGTTGATGTTCAGAACCTCGACCCCACGCAGATGCGCAACCTTGTTCAGGTTGAAGTCGTTGGTCACGATCGGCGCGTTGAGCAGCTTGCCAAGCTCGATCAGCTTCAGATCGACCTCCTTCACCTGCGGGAAATCGGCTTCATATATCTGAACCTCGAGGTTGCTGTTCTTTTGAATCCGCTGCAGAATGTCGAGCCCACGCCGGCCACGATTCCGCTTCGCAGAGTCTGAAGAGTCCGCGATCTGCTGCAACTCCCGCAGCACAAACTGCGGAATCATAATCACCCCACCCATGAAACCGGCTTCGGCAATGTCCGCCACCCTCCCATCGATGATCACACTCGTGTCGAGAATCTTATAACTCTGCTTCGCCCCCTTCTCGCTCAGAATCCCTCCAAGCGCAGAGAGGTCGATGTAATCACCCTTCGCCGCCCCAACCAGCAGGCCAACGTAGGCCATAAACATTACCAGGCAGATGACGACAAACGACTTGACCGGCTGATCCCACGGCTGCGGCGTCAGCAGCGTCCCGATCAACGCCGCACCAACGATACCCAGTATCGAGCCGGTCGCCGCGCCAATCAGCGTCTTCAAGGATGCACGCCGGACACGCAACTCAAAGAAGATCGTGCCAACTCCGATTACCAGCCCGATCAGTCCCGAAAGCGGCCGCGTCCCAATCGGAAAACCGACCTCACGCAGCGATTCATCCGGGAGCGGATTGATCCAGTAACCGGCAAGCATCAGCAGTACAAGAAAAATAAGTCGAATGATTACGATGTCGGATTGCATAGGCGCCTCACGCTATACCTGAAACTGCCAGCTTCAGCCATCCCGGCATACGCGACAAATATACCTCGCGATACGTGTCCCGGATGCCGGCCCGAAGCCTGCCTGAATAATAACTTGAGCTGTGTTGTCGATGCCCCCTGGGTCCTCTTTTCCAGCCGAGTGAGGTCGAGGTTTCCGTCAGGGTTATAAGGACGAGTCGGATATTATAGTATTCCCGACAAAGATTCCAGAAAGCCCCGTCCGCGCCGATAATTATAAGCAATTCCGCAACCTGGTCAGACCAAAGCACTTGGTCAGCCCTTTGGTGCATAGTAGCCGGCGCGGGCGCGTGGAGTGAGGCCACCGCGCCTGACCCTGACGGTCAGTTTACGATAGCCGCCATCGCGACGATCATTGGAGGAATAGAAGCCCAGGATATACTGCGTACGAAGCTGTTCGGCAAGACTGGTGAAGGAGCGTTCGAGTTGGCGGAGTGAGAGATCATCGACCTCCGCCGTCTGCGAGCCCGGGGTTGCCCGTGGTCGAAGGAGTTCACCGCCAGTCTCCGTGGTCAGTGTTTCGAGGGCACGTTCACCGGCAAGATCGCGAAGGTTCTGGGAGATGCCGAAATTGCCTGTGTAGACGGCATAGATCATGGCGTCGGCCTGCTGTGCGCGTTCCAGCGCGGCAAGGAGCCCCTTCTGACTGGTGGTGTCGCTGCCATCAGAGACGATGATGATGATGCGGCGGCCGGTCGTCGGCTGTAAGTAACCGGCGGCAAGGTAGATTCCATCGTAGAGTGAGGTCGCACCCTGTGCGCGGAGCTGCTTTGCAGACTGTGTGAGCTGCGAGAGCTGGCCGGTGAACTCCTGCAGGACGGTGACATCGGTCGATACCGAAAATATCGCGGCACGATCCTGCGGACGCATGACGCGTTCGAGGAAGCGGAGCATCGCCTTCTTCTCGAAGTCCAGCTTCTGGGCGACACTGAGACTGGTGTCCATCAGGACGACGAGCTGGATCGGCTGGTCGGAGTCGCGTGCAAAGTTGGCAAGTTCCTGCGGAATACCATCCTCGAGGATCTCGAAATCCTGCTGTGCCAGTGGAACAGCATCGATCGTCGCATTGGTTGAAACGGTTGTGACGACCGTCACCAGATCACTGGCGATGCGGATCGTGTCACCTGATTCGGGGGATTCCGGCGTCTCGGCAGCAGGCGGCTCCTTCGGGCGTGACACCGGATCGGGAACCTTTGAAGATGGCGACTCTGGCAACCTGATCGGCGGTGGCGCCGGCCGGTCAGGCTTCTGCCCGGTGACCGGCTTTGGATTTTGAGGCTGAACCCTCCCGCTCTGCCCGCTGACGTGGCCTGCGAGGGTGAGAGCGGTTATAAAAAGTGGGATGAAGAGGACGATCCGACGCGCCAGGCCGTCAGCACCCCCACATCTGATCCGCAATTTCAGTCTGAAATTCAGGACTCGTCTCATTTTGAGCCACTCTTCTTCAATAAGGTTCAATAAGTACCTGATCGGGAAGTGCCTGATCAGGAAGTGCCTGATCAATAAGTACCTGATCAGGCCGCCTCACCAGCCAATGTCAGCCATTCCTGAAACGCGGCAAGGCCGCGCTCGACCAGGAAACGGTGACGATCAGCCTTCTTGCGGAGCCTCTTCCGCTCCTCGACCGGCAGTTCGGGAAAGAGCGCGAAGGTGGTGTTGGCCGGCTGAAAGTTTTTCGACTCGGCGTGTGAAAGATAGTGGATCAGCGAGCCGGTCGCCGATTCACGGGGCGGGACGATTGGCTGTAGATCCCTTGCCAGCCGTGCGGCGTTGATCCCGGCGATCATGCCGGTCGCCATTGCCTCCGTATATCCCTCGATTCCCGAAATCTGCCCCGCCAGCAGAACGCGCGGATGCTCTTTCATTTGCAGGCTATTTTTCAGCAGGCGGGGTGAGCAGATGTATGTGTTGCGATGCATCTGACCGAGTCGGATAAACTCTGCCTTTTCAAGTCCCGGGATGAGGCGAAGGACGCGCTGCTGTGCGCCATATTTGAGGTGGCACTGAAAGCCGACGATATTGTAGGCGT
>JBEIMN010000162.1:0-6755 GCA_040378705.1 Acidobacteriota bacterium | reverse complement strand
TCTAAAGATTGAAGCTCTTCAGCGTTCTTCTGAATTCTGATCCGCAAGGTCTGTGCCTGTACGACCGAAAAAATGGAGCCCACAACCGGATTCGAACCGGTGACCTCGTCCTTACCAAGGACGCGCTCTACCGACTGAGCTATGTGGGCTTACAAACAGTTAACCAAAAAATTACTTTAAATTTAAAACCAAATTAAAGCAATTGAAAGTTAACTCCAAAGTCGTTGCAGTCAATATTAGTGATCTGCAAAATTTGGAGCGGGCGACGGGGCTCGAACCCGCAACAACCAGCTTGGAAGGCTGGTGCGCTACCAATTGCGCTACGCCCGCTCGAAGGGAAGGCAGTCTATGGGCTAAAAGAATTTCCAGTCCGAACCACATTATTCCCGCTGTGGACCGCGACTATTACTCTTCCACTTGGTGCCAAATTCACTGCCAAATTCCTGATTCTCAAGAATGCTTAAAACCCTTCAAAATTCAGATTTCCCAGGATCCGGATTTTGAAGCACCCTTTCACTACAAATCTCTACAAATCTCTGAAAAACAGATTCTGATCTGTCGAGACAGGGTGCAATGCAGGGGGTAGGATTCGAACCTACGTAGAACTTTCGTCCGCCGGGTTTACAGCCCGGTGCCATTAGCCACTCGACCACCCCTGCTAAAGCTTCGAATAATACAGGCATTCAGCAAAATATTTAAAGCCTGTCTGGCAAAAGCCTGTTAAGAACCAGGGACTTGGCTTTTCAATTCAATTATTGCTGATGCTGCTTACGAAGCTCCGCATTATGAACCATCGAAAACAAAATTACAATTTCAAAGAGAGCCGGTGAAGGGGCTCGAACCCCCGACCTACTGATTACAAATCAGTTGCTCTACCAGCTGAGCTACACCGGCTGGTCTGCCGACTTGATCAAAGTTTGACCAGTTTATACTGCTACTCCCCTGATCATTCCGGGCACAAATGGAGTACACCTGGACAAGACTCTGACCTGAAACAAATAAGCAGGCCCGTCAAAACCGGCATACTACCAATGTGCTCTCCGCTTTGCAAGCGGTCATTTGCGATAAATAGAAAAAACGCCAAATATATTTTCAGCCAGCCTATTTTCTCGCTCGAATAAGCCCCTTCAGTTCGTCCAGAAACTCTGAGACGTCCTGGAATTCAAGGTAGACTGACGCGAATCGGACGTAGGCTACCTTGTCGAGCTCCTTCAGTCTGCGCATGATCATTTCGCCGACCTTCGCGGTCTCGCGTTCTCGTTCGGGCGAGGTTTGAACATAGGCTTCGACGGCGTTGACGATAGCCTCGAGTTTATTTACCGGGACGGGACGTTTTTCACAGGCACGGAGAAGGCCCGCCATCACCTTATCCCGGTTGAACGGTTCGCGCCGACCATCTTTTTTGATCACCATATGGGGAATCTCGTCGATCCGTTCATAGCTGGTGAAGCGGCGTTCGCATTTAAGGCATTCACGGCGACGACGGATGGCGTCACCCTCGCGTGATTCGCGCGAATCGACTACCTTGTCTTCCATATGGCCGCAAAATGGGCATTTCATAATCTGTGACCTCCAGGCTCCGCGAAGCGGGAGTTATTTTTTAGCGTGCGGCAGATCTTCGGTGGTGAGCATCTCACGGATCTGGTTGATGCGCAGATCGTCGCGAATCAGAAAATAGAGTCCGAGCAGGAACGGTGGGCCGAAGCCGATCAGGTGGTTGATGATCGCGATGCTTGCGGCGAGATTTGGTTCGAGACCCAGAAATTCGAGCCCCTTGGCGGCGGCGGCGTGATAGGCGCCGGCGGATCCGCCGGGGGTTGGCACCAGTGAGCCGACCAGACCGAACCCAAGGGTAAAGATTATCTGGCTCAGTGTAAAGTGGACATCGAAGGCGATAAAGCTGATCCAGCTTGCGGCGAGAACCGTCGCCCAGACGAAGACGGTGTAGAGAACGGTCACGGTCAGTTCGCGAATATTCATCAGGACCGAGAGGCTTTCGGTCAGGTGCTGGATGAAGTTGATGAGTGGTCTGACGAGGCGCGGTGCAAGATGAAGAGTGCGCGTTTCGAGAAAGATCAGTATCGACCGGGCGCGGATACGGAGGAGGAAGAGGAGTCCGATGCCAATGACGACGCCGGCCGTCAGTAGTGCTCCGGCAAGGCGGATCATCTCGAGTTGTGAGGCGTTCCCGCGGCTGCCGGGCGGGAAGGTGAAGAAGAGCAGGTTGATGGAGAATAAGAGGACGACGGCCACTGTGTCATAGATTCGTTCGACGAAGATTGTCGCGAAGGTGACACTTGGGCGCAGACGTTCCCGCAGGCTCAGGACGGCCGGGCGGATGATCTCGCCGGCGCGGCCGATGACGAAGATGGCCCCAAAGCCGATCGATGTCGCGGCAAAGAGATTGCGCAGACCGGCGTCGGCGATTGGCGCAAGAAAGGCCTGCCAGCGAAGGCTGCGCGCGATCATTGTCACATTGATCAGGATCGCGGCGATGACGAGGGGCCAGATCCGAGCGTTCCGCAGATGGACCCCGACCAGTGCCCAGTCGAGCCGGCTGATGAACCACCAGGCGAGCAGCCCGCCAACGACCAGCACCGCGATAGATTTTATTTTTTGCCCCATATTCAATTTCCGTCCCTGCCAGGTTAAATCTGGCTGGCAGGCCAACTGGCAGGTTCACCCACTCCCAAATCGTCCACTAAGAATTTACAAAAAGATCAGAACGAGATCATAAAACTACCAGACCACAATATGTTGTGGTGATAGAGGAAGCTACAGTAAAAATGGCCGGGAGACAAGTCTCCCATTTTCAAAATGGGACGGAGTCGGGACCATTTAAAATGTTTCGGCCGCCTTCGGAAGACCGCGACTTTGACGAATAACTGCGGTATATTGCGCGCTATGAGAGCAGCATCTTCTTATCAGAGGGGCCAGAGGGGTCAATTTGGCCACAGGCATCAACAGGAAACTTCGGGGATTCAACCGACGCGGCGCGATTTTCTGTGGCAATCCGGTGGCGGACTGGGAGGGCTGGCGCTCGCCTGGTTGCTGGGGCGTGATGAGGCGAGTGGACAGTCACGGCTCGATCAGCCACCGAAGGCGAAGCGTGTGGTTCAATTCTTTATGGCGGGCGCGGCGAGCCATCTCGACCTCTTCGATTTCAAGCCGGAGCTGGTGAAGCGGCACGGGCAGCCGAGCGATTTTGGCGAGCATGTCGAGGCCTTTCAGGACGGGCTTGGACCGTGGCTCAAGCCTATCTGGGATTTCAAGCCATACGGGCAGAGCGGAAAGCTGCTGGGTGAGCCGGTGGCAGCGCTCGGTTCGGTGGTCGACGATATCGCCTTTGTCCACAACATGGTCAGCAAGTCTGGTGTGCACAGCACGGCCACGCTGCTCCAGTCGACGGGTTTTTTGCTGCCGGGATTTCCCGGGGCGGGCTGCTGGGTCTCTTATGGACTGGGTTCGCTCAACGACAACCTGCCGGCTTTTGTCGTTCTGCCGGATCACCGCGGGATGCCATCGAACGGAATGAAGAACTGGGACGCAGCCTTTCTGCCGGCCGAGCATAGCGGGATGGTCGTCTATCCGGGGCAGCCGACGCCAATCAACGACCTCTTTCCGCACCGCACCGGAAGCTACATCACGAAGGAGAGCGAAGAGGCGACGCAGCGTTTGCTGGCGGAGGTCAATCGTAGCCACGCGGTGGGGCGGGAGGGGGATCAGCGGCTGGAGGGGCGGATCAGGAGTTATGAGCTGGCGGCGCGGATGCAGATGGCAGCGCCGGAAGCGCTTGATCTGAAGGCGGAGCCGGAGCACGTCCTGAAGCTTTACGGTCTTGATCGTGGGCCGCGCGAGTGGTCGCCGGTGATTAACGACGAGGAGGAGACCTTCCATTTCGGTCAGAAGTGTCTGGCGGCGCGGCGACTGCTCGAGCGCGGCGTCCGTTTCGTTCAGGTATGGAGTGGAAATGACAACAGCTTTCCGCGTCGAAACTGGGACTCACACGAGGATGTGCGGACGGATCACGGGCCGCTCGCAACGGGCATGGCGCGTGGCTGTGCGGCCTTCATTCAGGATCTGAAGCAGCGCGGGATGCTCGAGGATACGATCATTCTCTGGACGACAGAGTTCGGCCGTATGCCGTCGAGTCAGGGTGGAAAGGGGCGCGATCACAACCCGTATGTCTTCACCAACTGGCTCTGTGGCGGTGGTATTCGTGGGGGCGTGACTTACGGAGAGAGCGACGAGTTCGGCTATAAGCCGCTCGACCGGACGAATCCGACCCAGGTGTATGACATACACGCGACGATCCTTCATCTGCTGGGGATCGATCACCGGAAGCTGACCGTCTACCATAACGGCATCAACCGGCGGCTGACGGATGTTCACGGGCGGGTTATTACTGAGCTTTTGGCCTGAGCATTTGGCCTGAGCATTTTGACTGACCGTGAAGTGTTGAAACAGTTGATGGTGGAAGTGATGATTGCGACAGCCAAAGGAGCTAAAATGGCGCGAGCGACCGCTGGACGGGCATTGATTGTCATCATTGGAGGGCTCTTCTTTCTGACCGGAGTGGCGGCGAGGGAGGGTGTCTGGGCAAAGCGCGAGGTTACACGCGAAGTTACATTTGAGCGGGACATCCGGCCGATCTTTGCCGCGCGGTGTCTGGGGTGCCACAATGGCGCGCGTCAGAGCGGTGGTTTGCGGCTCGACCAGCGGGAGGCGGCAGTCCGAGATTCGATCATCATTCCGGGGCGGGCGGCGGAGAGCCACCTCTACCAGCGGATCACGACGACCGGGGCGGAGGCGATGCCGCCAACTGGTGAGCGGTTGACGGCAGACCAGACGGCACTGATCCGGGAGTGGATCGAGGCCGGTGCGAAGTGGCCGGCGGAGGAGCCGGCGGGTGTGGCGTCCGGACAGGCTGTCGCTGAGGCGGAGCGTCACTGGGCCTGGCGACCGATGGTTCGACCGGCGGTTCCCACCGGAGTGGCCGGCCCGATTCGCAACCCGATCGATGCCTTTATCGGAGCACGACTCGGGCGTGCCGGGCTGGCAATGTCGCCGGAAGCCGATCGACGGACGCTGATTCGACGGCTCAGCTTCGATCTGACCGGACTGCCGCCGACGCCGGAGCGTGTGCGCCGGTTTGTTGACGACAAGGACCCGCTCGCATACGAAAAACTGGTCGATGAACTGCTCGCGTCGCCACGTTATGGTGAGCGCTGGGCGCGACACTGGCTGGATCTCGTCCATTATGGCGACACACACGGCTACGATAAGGACAAGCCGCGACCTAATGCCTGGCCATATCGCGACTATGTGATCGAGGCTCTCAACCAGGATAAGCCATACGCTCGCTTTGTCGAGGAGCAACTGGCCGGTGACGTCATCTATCCGGGGACGCGTGACGGCTATCGTGCCCTCGGTTTCATCGCCGCCGGTCCGTGGGATTTCATCGGCCACGCCGAGCTGCCCGAATCGAAGATCGATGGCAAGATCGCTCGTCACCTCGATCGTGACGACATGGTAGCCAATACGATCGGGACCTTCACCAGCGTTACTGTCCATTGCGCACAGTGCCATAATCACAAGTTCGATCCGATTCCGCAGTCTGACTATTATGCATTGCAGTCGGTCTTCGCCGCGCTCGACCGGGCCGAGCTGAAGTTTATTCCGGGTAATGCCGAACAGACACGGCGGTTAAATCAGCTCGAGGGGCGGCAGCGCGAACTGGCTGAGCGGAAGCGAATCCTCGAGCGAGACACCGCGAGGGGACTGAGTGAGGCGCTCAAGCCGCTCGATGCCAGGATTGCCGCCGCGCCGAAGGATGGGCCGGAGCAGGGAGCGTTGCGCCGCGAGCGCGAGCTGGCCATCCGTGCGGCCATGACGCCCGACCAGCAGGCGGAGGTCGATCGGACGACGGCTGAACTCGACCTGATTGCACGGCAACTGGCAGAGTTTCCCACGCCGGAGATCGTCTATGCCGGTACGGTCTGGTATGGATCAGGTGCCTATTTTGTCGGAACTGGAGCCAGGGGCGGCCAGCCGCGACCGATCCACATCCTTGCACGCGGACAGGTGACCACGCCTGGCCGGCTGGCGGAGCCCGGTGCGCTCAGCATGCTCGATTTTCAGCCGGCGCGATTCAGGTTGAATCCGAATGGCCTCAACCCGGATGGCTCGCCGGGAGTGGCACCGGAAGTGCCGGGAGTGCCAGTGCCTGCAGTAAATGAAGGGGCGCGGCGCGTCGCGCTTGCACGCTGGATCACCGATCCTGGCAATCCGCTCACCTGGCGCAGTATCGTCAATCGTGTCTGGCAGCACCATTTCGGGGCCGGCATCGTCGCCACGCCGAACGACTTTGGCCGCAATGGCAGCCCGCCCTCCCATCCGGAACTGCTCGACTGGCTGGCGCTCGGGTTTCGTGATCAGGGTGGTTCGCTCAAGCAGCTTCACCGCCTCATCGTTACCAGCGCAACCTACCGGCAATCGAGTGATACGCGACAGGGGCAGGGCATCGACGCCGGGAACGCGCTGCTCTGGCGGCAGAATCGGCGCAAGCTCGAGGCCGAGGCTGTTCGCGACGCCGTCCTCACGGTTACTGGTAAGCTCGATTTGACGATGGGTGGCCCCGGTTGGCAGGACTTCGTCATCGAACGACCCGAGCATTCACCACATTACGAATACGGACTCGCTGATCCTGAAGAGAAGCGCACCTTTCGGCGTGCCGTCTATCGCTTCATCGTCCG